>JBGTCC010000156.1:0-8331 GCA_041749055.1 Thermodesulfobacteriota bacterium
AACTAGGACGCTCGCAAGGAAACATCACCGACGCTGCCATTGTGTCTGAGCAGCCGCCCACCGTCGAGGCGATTGACGCGCTCGGCGCCACAATGCTGAAGCAGACGGCCCCCAGCAAGTAATAGAGTGCAAAGCTAAGAATCAATCTCGTCGATTTCTGTCGCATGACGTTCAAATGCTGTCTCCTTCGTTAATAAAAGTCAATACCACGGTTGATTTACTTTAGCGCCAAAACCGAAGTGGACGTTAGTCGCCCTACTTATAATGACTCAGGGGCCAGTCCGGCATTCGACAAGCAACGGTCACGTCTTTCGTGACCCGAAGAGAGCCACGACGCGAAACACCAGAGGGGGAAGCAAAAGCATCTGCGCGATGGGAACCAGACCAATGCGTAGCCGTAGCAGAGTCGGCATCGTGTCGGTATACTGCCAACGATCCAAGATATGGACCGCCACCCATTCAACCAGGACAGCCATTGCCAAGCCCGCGGTCAGCATTAATAGATATCCGGCAACACCCGGGCGCTCAAACCAATCCCAACGCTGAAATATCATCCAGCCAACGGCGACAATCAGCAGCACGATAATTCCATCGCCCAGGCTCGCGACAAAACAATGCCAGAAAACCTCGGCACTGTAGCGCTCCAGGTCGACATAGAGCGGCGCTTGAGCTAATTCCCATAGATAGTTCAGCAAGACAGCCACTATGAATACCCGAATGAGTCTTCTTGTATTTAGCGTGGTCATGATTCACTTCCGTTTGATCAACCTATATCTTCGCGCTCGCCGCTCGTCGTAATTGCCAGCCGCGCCAGACCTCGTAGATCGCCGGGTACACCATCAGCTCAAGCAAAAACGAGCTGGCAATCCCGCCGATCATCGGCGCCGCGATCCTCTTCATCACATCGGCTCCCGCACCGTGGCTCCACATGATCGGCAAGAGCCCGACCAAGATCGCCATCACGGTCATCATCTTCGGCCGGATGCGCTTCACCGCGCCTTCGGTGATCGCCTCACGGAGATCTGCGATCGTGCGCATGCGGCCCTCATTACGCCATTTGTCAAATGCTTGGTCGAGATAAAGCAGCATGATCACGCCGGTTTCGGCGTCCACCCCGGCCAACGCGATGATGCCCACCCACACAGCCACGCTCATGTTGTAACCCAATAGATAAACAAACCAGATGGCGCCGATCATCGAGAAGGGAATCGCCAGGAGGACGATGCCGCACTTTGTCGCTGAACGCAGATTCAGGTAAAGCAGGACGAAGATAATTAGCAACGTAAGCGGCACGACGTACATCAGCTTCTCTTTGGCCCGCTGTATGTATTCGTACTGGCCGCTCCACGCGAGCGTATAACCGGTCGGCAGTTGTACTTGTTCGGCAACTTTCTTTTTCGCCTCTTCGACATAACTACCGATATCCCTGCCGGCCATATCGACAAAAACATAACCCGCCAGTTGAGCGTCCTCATCGCGGATCATGGCCGGGCCGGAAGCTAGTCTAATATCCGCTAATTGTTCGAGCGGCACCTGGGCGCCATTGTTCGTTGGAATCAACACGCGTTTCAATTTCTCGGGATCATCGCGTAGCTCACGCGCATAGCGCACGCTTACCGGATAGCGCTCCCGTCCTTCCACAGTCGTAGTGATACTTTCGCCGCCGATAGCCGACTCGATAATCATTTGAATGTCTTCGATCATCAACCCGTAACGGGCAATCTCCTCGCGCTTGAGATCGAAGTCGAGGTAATAGCCGCTCGCGACGCGCTCAGCGAAAACTGAACGGGTTCCGGGAATCGAATTGAGGACCCTCTCTAAATGTTTACCGATCTCCTCAATTTTGCTCAGATCCGGGCCGAAGATCTTAACGCCGACCGGTGTGCGAATGCCGGTGGAAAGCATATCGATACGGTTTTTGATCGGCATGGTCCAGGCATTGGCGACGCCGGGAAGGCGTAGCGCTTTGTCCATTTCAGCAACCAGCTCGTCCCACGTCATCGGACGGCTGGGGTTCAAAATAACTTCGCCAAGGTAGCGAAACGGCTGCGGCCAGTGCGACCGGTCGATACGCACCTTGCGCCATTCAGACTCTGGCTTCAGCATCACGGTAGTCTCGCCCATGCTGAAAGGCGCCGGATCGGTGGACGTTTCGGCCCGCCCCGCCTTGCCGAAAACCCCTTGAACTTCGGGAAAGGATTTGAGCATGCGATCTTGCATCTGCAGAAGCCTTGACGCTTGAGTGACGGAGATGCCAGGCAATGTCGTCGGCATATAAAAAATCATTCCCTCGTTGAGCGGCGGCATGAACTCCGAGCCGAGCCGGGTAAAAACCGGGTAGGTAACAGCCAATGCAATAACCGCGAGCGCGATGGTGCTTTTGCGAAACCGCAGCACGCCTCGTACGACGGGTGCATACAGGGCGATCAGCAGCCGGTTCACCGGGTTTGTACTTTCCGGTCGAATGTGGCCGCGAATCAGTAGAACCATCAACACCGGCACCAACGTGATGGAGAGGAATGCCGCAAAAAACATGGCGAATGTTTTGGTAAACGCCAAGGGTCGAAAGAGCCTTCCTTCTTGGGCCTCGAGGGTAAAAATTGGCAGGAATGAAACCGTGATAATGAGTAGCGAGTAAAAAAGCGGCTTGCCCACTTCTTTGGCCGAGTCGATGAGCACCTGCGTGCGCTCTCCTGGACGGCCGGATTCCTCCCACTGTTCCAACCGCTTGTGGGCGTTTTCCACCATGACGATGGCCGCGTCGACCATGGCGCCGATGGCGATGGCGATGTCGCCGAGCGACATGATATTGGCCGTGAGATTGAGATAATAAATCGCGATGAACGAGAGAATGATCGCGATCGGAAGCGTGATAATGGCGACCAGCGCGCTGCGCACATGAAAAAGAAAAATCACGATGACCAGGCTGACAATCAGGCTCTCCTCGATCAGCTTTTCTTTCAACGTCGCGATCGATCTAAGGATAAGCTCCGAGCGGTCGTAGGTGCTGACGATCTTTACGCCGGGCGGCAGAGCCGGTTCGATTTCTTTGATCTTTTGCTTGACGCGATCGATTAAATTGAGGGCGTTTTCGCGGTGGCGCATGACCACGATGCCGCCTACCACTTCGCCCTTGCCGTCGAGCTCGGCGATACCGCGCCGCATGTCCGCCCCGAGAGATACCGAAGCGATATCGCGCACCAGGATTGGCGTGCCTCTGGCGCCGCCGACGGTGATCATTTCGATATCTTTGATGGATTGGATATAGCCTCGACCGCGAACCATATATTCGGCGCCGCTCAGTTCGACCGAACGGCCGCCCACGTCGTTATTGCTCATGCGAATCGCGTCGATTACATTTTTCACCGGCAAACGGTAAGCGGCCAACTTGTTCGGGTCCAGATTGACTTGGTACTGCCGCACGAAACCGCCAACGCTGGCGACTTCCGCCACCCCTTCGACGCTGCCGATCTGATAGCGCAGATACCAGTCCTGAAGGCTGCGTAACTGGGCTAAATCATATTTGTTCGATTGATCGATCAGCGCGTACTGAAAAACCCAGCCGACGCCGCTGGCATCGGGTCCTAACGTCGGGGCAACACCGCGCGGCAGGCGAGCCGTCGCCTGGTTCAAATATTCGAGGACGCGACTTCTCGCCCAGTAAATATCGACGCCATCCTCGAAAATGATGTAAACGTAGGAAAAGCCAAAATCCGAAAAGCCGCGCACCGACTTTACTTTGGGCGCGGAAATCATCGTAGTGACGATCGGATAAGTGACCTGATCTTCTATGACGGTCGGATTTCTCCCCATCCACGGCGTATAGACGATCACCTGAACGTCGGACAGATCCGGTATGGCATCCAAAGGCGTGTTCTTTAGTGCCCAGAGCCCCCAGGCACTAAGAAAAACCACCATGAGAAAAACCGGAAACTTGTTTCTCGCGCTGCCTTCAATGATTCTTTCGATCATGGCGGTTGCTCTATTGCTGCGCGGTTAACTTGAACTGCTCTTTAATTTCCTTCTGACCTGGCCGACGGACACTGACGGTCACGTCCCATTGCCCGGCCATGGCGAAGTTGGCTTTCATCTCGTAGAAGCCCTCTTTCGAGTGTTTAGCTTCGCCCTTGGCAAGCACCATGCCCGGCATCGCCATCGTGTACTGGAACGCCACTTGAGCGTCGGTCACCGGCCTGCCGCTCTTGTCGGCAACCTTGAGTCGTAAGATGTTATCACCCGCCTTGGTCTTCTCCGGTCGAGTCGACAGCGTCAGGATCAAGTCTGCCACTTTCTTTTCCATCGGCCCGGACTTCATGGGCGTGTCCATCTTCATGCCTTCCATGCCCGCCATGCCCGCCATGGCACCCATGGCCTCACTCAAGCGGCTCTCTGAGTCCAAAAGAAATGCCGCGCTAGCGACGATCTTTTCACCAGCCTTGAGACCTGAAGAGACTGGATAGTAGCCCTCCATTTTCGCCCCGAGCTTTACTTCCTTCGCTTCGAAGTGGCCCTCGCCCTTATCGACAAAAACGATTTTTCTAAGGCCTGAATCCAGTACGGACTCTTCTGGAATGCTCAGTTGGGTTCCGCCAGGAATTTTAATTTCTGCGTTGACATACATTTCAGGCTTGAGCTTGTAGCCGGGATTCGGCAATTCCACGCGCACCTTTACTGTCCGTGTCTTGTCGTCCAGGTAGGGATTAATGTAAGCGATTTGACCGTGGAGTGTTTCGCCTGGATTGCCTGCGGAGGTGATCGTTGCCTGCTGGCCCACTTTGATGCGAGGAAGATCGGTTTCGTAGATGTCCGCGTTCACCCACACCGTGGAAAGATCCGCAATGGTGTAAAGCTCCTTATCCGGCATGATCTTCATGCCCTCGTTGACCTCTTTCTTGATGACAAAGCCGCCGTACGGCGCGTAAAGCGTCAACGATCTTTGCGGCTCGCCCTTTTTTTCCAGATCACCGAGCTGCTGTTCGGAGATGTCCCAAAGCGCAAGCCTGGTTTTACTTGCCGCCACCAACGAGGATGCGCCGGTTTTCAACTCCGGAATGGAGCTGGTCATGACGCTCTCGTAATGCTTCTTGGCCATCAGGTATTCCTCCTGGGTGGCAACCAGGTCCGGGCTGTAAATGGTAAAGAGCGGCTGTCCTTTCGCAACCAACGCCCCGGTGGTATTGACGAAAAGTCTCTCGACCCAGCCGGCGACTTTGCTGTGCACCTGGGTGACTTTGCTTTCGTCATAAGCGACGATGCCGACCGTGCGAATCGTTCTGCCCAGCGTTCTTGTTTCGACGGTCGCGGTTCGAATGCCCATCAATTGTTGCATCTCCGGGCTTACCATGGCGGTGCCCGGCGCCATGTTCATACCGGCCATTCCCTGCATGCCGGCCATTTCGCCGCCCGCGGCCAGTGGCGGCGTCGCAGCCACTTCATCGGCCATTTTTCGCTGCGCCCAAAAATAACCCGCGGCGAAAAACGCGCCGCTAACGACAACGATTGCAAAAGTCTTCAGAACATTTTTCCGATTCATCGGCTTTCCCTTTTCGTCCGGTGGTTAATCCGTCGCGTGAGCGTCACGCCAACGGCTTTTTCGATCTCGACAACGCTCTGTTCATATTCCACCAGGGCGCGATAATAGCCGAGGCGCGCGTCGCGGATTGTTCTCCGCGCTTCCAACAGGGTCACGAAATTAACCTGTCCCGTTTGATAAGCAGCGACCGCCGCGCCGAAAGACTGCTGAGCCTGTGGCAGCAGGCCGTCTTGATAAAACGTGACGGATTTTTCCGCGGCTCGCGCTTTTAAAAACATCTCTCTCACTTCTAGCAAGGCGGTATTTCTCACGGCATCAAGCCGCGACTTCGCAGCCTGGCGCTCGGCCAACGTCTCTTCGACCTCGTAATCATGTTTGCCTTTGGTCCAAGGGGAAAAGGGAATCGTCACAGAGACCATCGGGGCGTACATGTGCTTTTGCTTTTGGTCTGGTGCCACCCAATACTGTAATCCCAACATGAAATCGGGGTATTTTTGGTTTCGTTGGGCCAGCTCGATGGCCTTGTCGGATTTCTGAATGTTCTGCTCCATCCCGCGCAATTCCGGTTTATGCTCGCGGGCGAGTCGCGCCAAATCGTCAGAGGAGAGAGACATCGGTGCTAAGCTCAGTTCTTCAGGAGAACCCAATGGAGCGTCGGCTTGGCGGCTCAAAAGCGTGTTGAGTCGCGCTTGCGCGGTTGATAGCTCTTTCTCTGCCAAGTTTAGTTTATTGAGCAGATCGGTCTGTTCCAACAGCGCCTTGATAACATCCTGTTGGGGCGCCTTTCCTACTTTGTAAAGGCTCTCTGCCGTCAGACTCACTTGACGAATCAGTTCTAAGTGCGCTTTGGCAATCTCGATGGTCTTCTGCGCCAAAAAGTAGTCGGCGTAGGCGTTTTTGACTTTGGCGACGACTTCCAGCTCTTTCGCCCGCAAATCCTCCTCGGCCATTCGAACTTCGCTGGCCGCGATCTCGCCCCTTAGTCCGCGCTTTCCAAAAAACGGCACTTTTTGGCGCAGACCGAAAATGAGCGGATTAGCGCTTCGAAGACTCGCTGGATTGCCAAGCGGCAGGCCCCAAGCCTCAAAGTTGAGTTCGGGATCGTCCAGGTAGGTGGATTGGCTGCCCCGGGCGCGAGCTGATTGCAGCTTGTGCTTGAGCGTGTGAATTTCCGGATTGTTCTTCAGAGCCTCGTCGACAGCCTCTGAAAGAAGCATTATGTTTGCGGCTTCGCCCGCATGAACTGCTACACAGGCGAAGACGCTTAGCGCGACCACCACCATGCACTTCGGTGTTCTCATCCGATCCCCCAATTTATTCCGCTAGCCAATTGCCGAGGGAATCCTACAAGAAGGCGAGGATATACCTTTCGGCCCGAACGGTTGGTTCAATGTCGACGGTCTGAAAGAAAAAGTGCGGATTCTAGACGCGGAGAACGACGTGAGAAAGTTGCGGCGATTCTCCAAGACCCGAGCCTGGCGGGCCTTTAGATCGGCATATCGTGGCGGGTATGTCCGTTAATGAAGCAATTGCCGGAGGGACTTCAACGGATGAAACCGATAACGAGTTACGTGTGTCGGGCTGATAAGACCTAGTTCGAATCGACAACAGGCTAAAGCGAACGATGTCGCAATTGCTGCGAGGTGGACTGTGTAAAACCGTATGGTTACTAGGCTCTTCTATATTATTTCCCTGCACGGCGCGCCAGCCAAAGCACGCGTGTGCCACCGCTGTCCAAACTAGAAGAGCGATCAAAACGATCGCGATTGAGGGAAAAGGGTACTTTGACATAGCCACGACTGCTTGCGACTTTCGAGCCAAACAAACCTAAATTGCTTGCCGCTCCAAGTCAAGCTCAGTTCATTGTCGCCGGCTTTTTTCACCCAAAGCATAAATGACATCGAGCGAAACCGCGCCATCACCGCGCACCGACAAGCGACTTGTCTTGACACCCAGCCGCTCGTGCCAGATGTCAATTTCGTAATTGCCGGCGGGAATGGCGTCGAAGCTAAAGCCGCCGGTTTCGTCGGTGACGACAAAATACGGGCTATCGGTGACGATAATCGCCGCGCTCATCCAGGTATGGAGCACGTCGCAATCGATCTTGATAACGCCGGCGCGGTCGAGCCGTTTGGTTACCACGCGCCATTTCGGCAATCCGACATTGAACAACGTCTCCCGGCCTAAGCGTGCATGCACCGTGTGCAGGATCGGATCGCTATTTTTGAGCAAGAGCTCGCTGCCTCGGGGCGCGATTTGGACATGAGGGGTAAAGGCGCAATGTTGATTGTCGAGCACAAGTTTTTTCGGCTGCGCCACCATACCACCACTGAGCGGCCGTAGAATCACCGCGGCGTTGCGCAAGCGCCCGTCAACGCCAACCAGCAAAGTCTCGTTGGCCACCGCCGCGCCGCAAAATGAGCGGCTTTTGAACACCGGCAGCGGCTTGGGCTTCTCCGCTACTCCGGCGACGCTCACTATGCCAACAACCTTACCACTGGCCGCGGTATCCGCCGCCGCGGCAAGCATCGAGCCGTCGAACGGGAACCAGGCCACCGAACAGAAGACGAGAAATCTCGTTGTGATCATTAGTCTAATTGTTGAGACCATAGCGGTTCTCTGTTAACAATTTCGTTACTACGTCCATGCCCGATCTAGAGCACAAGTGCGTACGGTAATTCAAAGAGTCAGCGAGGCCAGTGTCACCGTGGGCGGCCAAACCGTCGGCCGGATCGGTGCCGGTTTGTGTTTTCTTCTTGGCGTCGGCAAGGATGATAACCAGGAAAACGCCGCTGCCC
>JBGTCC010000157.1:0-3770 GCA_041749055.1 Thermodesulfobacteriota bacterium
AACGGAGAGAGAAATCTTTCAGAGAGCCGGCGCATTCGCTCGGGATGACAGGCCTTTGGCCTGTCACTTTGCGCCTTGGCGGGAGGAATTTCCTAATCCGAGTGTCTGCAACTTCCAGATCATTTGCTAATCAAATTTTGCAGTACCGGCTCCAAAACTTTCCAGACATTGGCGGCGACGATTTCTTGGCCCTTGGCGGTGGGGTGGATGCCGTCGGGCAGGTTGAGTTCACGTATGCCGCCGACGTTTTCGAGGATAAAGGGAATGAGCAAGGTGTCATTGCGTTTCGCTAGCTCAGGGTAGATCGTCGCGAATTTCATGGCGTAGTCGGTGCCCATGTTGGGCGGCACCTTCATGCCAGCGAGGATGATTCTTGCTTGCGGGTATTTTTTTCGAGTGCGTTCAATGATTCCTTGAAGGTTATTGCGGGTGGTTTCCGGTGGCAGACCGCGCAGGCCGTCGTTACCCCCGAGTTCTAGTACTAGGACGTCGACCCGGGAGCGCAGGAGCCAGTCCATGCGGTTCAAGCCGCCGGCGCTGGTGTCGCCGCTTTGGCCGGCATTGACGGTTCGGAATGGCCACTTTTTGGCGTCGATCTTGTCTTGGATCAGGGCCGGGTAGGATTGCGACGGTTCCAGCCCGTAGCCGGCGGTAATGCTGTCGCCAAGAAACAAGATATTTTTTGGCTGGGTTGTTGCAGCGGTGAGCCATAACCAGCAGCAGAGTAACAATCCAACGCGCCGCAGCTTCGATCTTCGCAGGGTGAGTTGTGTCGCCTTCATAATAGTTCTAGATTTGCTAGAGTACTTTCACAATTGTGTTGACGGAGTGCGATTTGATTCGTTCATTTCCATCCAACTGCAACTGGCATGAGCACCGATAATATTTTAACAGTAGAGCATTTAAACAAGGAATTTAAGAGCGGCGAGGACAGGGTTCATGTCTTAAACGATGTCTCTTTTGCCATCGCGCGGGGCAGCAGCTGTGCGGTGGTCGGTCCCTCGGGTAGCGGCAAAACGACTTTGATCGCGATCTGCGCCGGCCTGGAGCGGCCGAGCAAGGGCGCTGTGCAGTTCGATGGCGAGGCGCTGCACCAGGCGAGCGAAGAGAAGTTGGCGCGCATCCGCAATCAATCCATAGGTTTCATCTTTCAAAGCTTCCAGCTGCTACCATCGCTGACCGCGCTGGAGAACGTCATGGTGCCGGCGGAGATCAGCGGAGAGCGTCTGGTGCGGGCGAGCGCTCTGGAGCTGCTCGGCCGGGTCGGTCTGCGCAACCGCCTGTATCACTATCCCATGCAGCTTTCGGGCGGCGAACAACAGCGGGTGGCGATTGCCCGTGCGTTCATGAATCAGCCGAAGATCTTGTTTGCCGACGAACCCACCGGCAACCTCGACGCTGAGACCGCCGAGAGCATCGTCAAATTGATCTTTAACTTGAACTCCATGAACCGCACGACGCTCATCCTCGTCACCCATGATCGCGAGCTGACCGAGCAGGCCGACCGGGTCATCACGCTGAAAGCCGGTCGATTGGCCTCCGATGTTACTAAATCCGCTATAGAGCCTGTCAGTGCTTAAGTTGGTTCGATGATCACCTTCTGGAAACTCTGGGTCTGGCGCATGGCCTATCGCGACAGCCGGCGAGGCATATTGCGCCTGTTACTGTCGATGTCCTGCGTCGTGCTGGCGGTAGCTTTGGTAGTCTTAGCGTTTTCCTTCCAGGAAAATTTGCTCGCCAGCATTCAGTCTCAATCCAAGAGCTTGCTTGGCGCCGATCTCGCCCTCGATAGCCGCGAGCCATTTTCAAAGGACGACGAAAAGCTATTTCATTCCCTGGGCGGCGATCAATCGCGGCAGGTTGGTTTTACCTCAATGGTGACTTTTTCGGCCAACGGCGATTCGCGGCTGGTGCAGGTGCGGGCGATCAGCGGACAATTCCCCTATTACGGGGCATTGGAAACGGATCCGCCGTTATCGTTGGAAGTGTTTCATTTGAGCGCCAACGCCTTGGTCGATGAGAACGTGTTGTTGCAGTTCAACGCCAAGGTCGGCGATTTCGTCAAGCTCGGTAATCAAGAGTTCCGCATCGCCGGTAGCTTGCGTAAAATTCCCGGTGAATCCCTCGCGTTCTCACTCATCAGTCCACGAATTTATATCCCCATGGCGCACCTGGAGCGCACCCAGCTGATTCAAAAGGGCAGCGTGGTGCGTTACCGAGTTTTCTTCAAGTTTGCCGCCGGGACGCAAGTCGAGCGCATTATCAAAGATATTGCGCCGCAGTTGGAACGTTTACAGTTGGAAACGGATACCGTCAGCAAACGCACCGCTTCGATCGCCAGGAATATGGAGAACCTATCGCGCTTTCTGCGCTTAGCTGTATTCGTTGCCGTGCTGCTTGCCGGCGTCGGCGTCGCCAGCGTCACCTATGTTTACGCCAAGGAAAAAACTCAAGCCGCGGCGCTGTTGCGATGCATCGGCGCCCGACCGGGGGAAACCGTTTCAGTTTATCTTTTACAACTTTTTTTCCTGACCTTGGTTTGTTCGGCGGCGGGTGTGGGCTTGGGTGTTTGGGCACAATCCTATTTGCCCGAAGTGCTGAAGGACTTTCTCCCGGTGGTTCCGACCATCGCGATCTCGCCAGTCGGCATTGCCGCCGGCGTCGTCATCGGTATGACAACGTCATTCTTATTTGCTCTGTTGCCGTTGATCTCGCTGCGGCGCATTTCGCCGCTGGTGGCATTGCGCGCTTCCTACGACGAAGAACCGCGCGCTAAGGACCCGCTGGTCATATTTATTGTACTCTTGATCGCGGTGTTGGTGCTCGGATTTGCGAGCATGACCCTTGGCAGCTGGCGGCAGGGACTTGTGTTTGCCGGCGCAGTGCTCTTGGTGTTCCTATTGCTCGCACTGTTGGCGCGCATCGGCGCGCTCGCCATGCGCCAGGTGGCGCCGCGCTTTCTGGCGTTTTCCTGGCGCCAGGGGCTGTCCAACCTGCATCGGCCGAGCAATCAAACTACCGCGGTAATGTTGGCGATCGGTCTTGGGACCTTCCTGTTGGTCGCGCTGCATGGCGCGCAGGATACTCTCTTGCGCCAGGTCGATCGGCGCATCGGCCAAAACGAGCCCAATTTAGTGCTCTTCGATGTGCAGAACGAGCAGCGCAAGGGCATCAGCGAACTTTTGTCTCGCTTCGAGATTCCGCGCCATGCCGAAGTGCCGATCGTCACCATGCGATTGACGGCGGTCAACGGGCGCCGCGCCGAAGAAATCCGCGCCGATGAGAAGTCCAAAATTCCCGGTTGGGCGCTGCGTCGTGAGTACCGCTCGACTTACCGCGACACGCTGACCGGCACGGAAAAACTCGTCAAAGGCGCCTGGATCGCCAAGGCCGAAGAGCGGGTTCAACCGATTCCCGTGTCGGTCGAAAAAGGCATCGCTGATACATTGGGCGTCGATGTCGGCGACTCGCTGCAATTCGAAATCCAGGGCGTGCCGGTCGATACGCTAATCGCCAATCTGCGCGAAGTCGACTGGCAGCGGGTACAGCCCAATTTTTTCGTGGTCTTTCCCGAAGGCGTTTTGGAACAAGCGCCGCAGTTTTTCGCCGTGGTCGGACGCGCGCCGTCGAACCAAGCATCGGCGCAGTTCCAGCGCGCGGTGCTGGAGCGCTTCCCCAATGTCTCCGCCATCGATCTGAGTCTGATTCTCAGCACCTTGAACGCGGTCCTCGACCGGGTCGCCAGTGCCATGCGCTTCATTGCCTGGTTT
>JBGTCC010000158.1:0-3331 GCA_041749055.1 Thermodesulfobacteriota bacterium
GTCTCGAACGACGATGAACTCCCACGGTTGACCGTTGCCTCCCGATGGCGCCCAGCGGGCGCACTCGATAATCTTGCGCACCATCTCGTCAGGAACGTCTTTGTCCTTATCGTATCCCCGAATGCTTCTGCGCTCGGCCGCCAGCTCTGTCAGAGCTTCAATGTTCACCATAAAACCTCCATGATTAACTAACACTCGATTGTTTTAGAGTTTCTTGCGCTTTAGCGTGAGCTTGTAACTGAAGAGGTCGCTGCGGTAAAAACCCACGGACATCATGAGCGTTTCTTTCTTGTGCAAATAATCCCTTTGCACGAAGAGCACCGGGGAGCCAGCGGAAATTTCCAGATGACGCGCGACCTCTTCATCCGCCAACCGCGCTGCCACTGCGTGCTTGACTGCCGTAATTTTAATCGCGGAAACAGTTTCTATGATGATTGGCAGAGGCGCTTTTTCCAATTTTTTTTTCGGTATTCTAGAACCCAGTTGGAACGGAACATGCGAAACCACGTGGGCCAGAGGCTGTCCTTGTGACAATCTGATGCGTACGATCCGGGTGACTTTTTCATCCGGTCCGATCGCGAGTTGCTGCTGAATTGCCTTGGCGGCCGGTCCATGCTCGATGGAAATCAGCTTGAAACTCGTGCTCGCGCGATCGAGCGTAACCAAATCATCTGCTTCCACTTCGAGATTGGCCGATTGCCGGACCGGGCCTTTCCAGCTGACAAAGGTTCCTTTAGCTTTTTCGCGCCTGACGAAGCCTTCGTGAACCAGTTGAGCCAAAGCTTGGCGGATCGTAATGACACTTACGCCCAACCGTTGAGCTAGATTTAACTCGCCGGGAATCTGCGTTCCGGGTGACCATTCCCCCATTAGGATGTTTTCCCGAATGGCTGTCATGACCTGGAAATAAAGCGGCAAGGGTGAGGTTGTTCTGCCGACAGGACGCATGTTGACTGCTTATATTTTTAATAGTAGTTAGTCAAGTTAACTTTCATCCGCCAGGCAAACATCTGATTGAAAAGCGGAGCGCGGTAAAGGGGAGGTGGGTTTTGAAGACATTTCACCCTGAAGCTCAAAGAGACCAACAAATGAAAGGCAACATGGATACTGACGTATTGATGAAGATTATCCAAATTCGGCGAAGCGTCAGAGTCTACAAGGGCGGTAAGATTAGCGACACGCAAATGGCAGCTATTCTCGAAGCCGCGCGTTGGGCGCCTTCAGGAGCGAATACCCAACCTTGGGAATTGGTGGTGACGCGGGACCGCGCTAAGATGAAACGGGTCCGGGAAATCTATGATAACGAATGGCGCCAGCGAAAACGCGAAGATCCGATCCATTACAAAGGGCTCAAGAAGGACTATGTAGGGGATGTCACTGCCCTTATCCTCGTCTGCGGCGACGACAGAACTAAAAGCGTCTACCTCACCACTCGCCAACCGGGAGACCAGGAGAAGCTGTTTCAGGCAAGCGTCGCCAACGCAGTGCAACAAATGATGCTCGCGGCGGCCAGCATGAATCTTGGAACCGTATATGTCTCGGTGCGGCAGGAAGTGGAACCTGAACTGAGAAAACTATTTCATGTGCCCGAATCGTTGCGTCTTCTTTGGATCGTCCCCGTGGGCCACGCTCGCAGCTGGCCTAAGGCTAAACCACGGCGCAAGATCACCGATTTCGTCAATCTGGAAACCTACGATTCGAAAAAACTCAGGCGCGATTCGGAGATTCGGCCCTGGCCCAAAAACTAGCCCCAACAGGATAGCCAGTTCTGCATTGAGTCTGTGGATGGGCACGCGGAACCTGATCTACAAGCACTTCAGTATTTGAGAAAGAGTCTTATGAAACTGTATGATCTTGCCGGCGCGGCAGACGATTTGCGCTTCAGTCCTAACTGTTGGCACATCAAGATGGCTTTGGCGCACAAGGGCCTCTCAGCCGAAACCGTTCCGTGGCGTTTCGTGGAAAAAGATACCATTGCATTTTCCGGGCAGAAAACTGTCCCAGTCCTCGTCGACGGCGACACGATCGTTTCCGACAGCTGGAAGATTGCGCGATATCTCGAGCACGCCTATTCGGACCGGCGCAGCCTGTTTGGCGGACCCGCGGGCGAAGGCTTGGCGCTGTTCGTAAAACTCTGGTGCGAACAGACCCTGAATCGCACGATACTGAGGATCATTCTTCCGGATTTGTTCACTAGTCTACACCAGAAAGATGCAGCGTATTTCCGCGAGTCGCGCGAGACCCGCTTCGGCACAACCTTGGAAAAATATGCGTTGCCCGCTGAATAGGGAGTTTCGTTGTTGCGTGAAGCGCTCTCGCCATTGCGCGCCGCGGTTGAGCGCCAGCCCTATCTAGCCGGAGCGCAACCGAGTTTCGCCGTTTACACTGTGTTCGGCTCGTTCCAGTGGGCGCGCGCCGTATCGCCGGTGGCTCTGGTGGAGGTTGGCGATCCAGTCTTCGAATGGCGTGAGCGGCTGCTTGATGGGTTTGGAGGTCTGGCCCGCAACGCACGGCACCGCGGCGCATGAAATTGTCGAGACATGACAAATTTTAGGAGCGATAAATGATCGATCTTTACTACTGGACGACCCCGAACGGACACAAGATCACGATTTTCTTGGAAGAAGCCGGTCTGCCGTATTCGATCAAGCCGGTCAACATTTCCACGGGCGAGCAATTCGCGCCGGACTTTTTAAAAATCTCTCCGAATAATCGTATCCCGGCGATGGTCGACAATGATCCCGCCGACCGAATCGGGCCGCTCAGCGTGTTTGAATCCGGCGCGATTTTGCAATACCTGGCCGAGAAGACCGGCAAGTTTTTGCCCACTTTTGCGCGCGGCCGGAGCGAAGTCATGCAATGGCTTTTCTGGCAGATGGGCGGACTCGGGCCGATGGCGGGACAGAACGGGCACTTCAACAATTACGCGCCCGAGAAAATACCGTACGCGATCGAACGCTATGTAAAGGAAACCGAGCGGCTCTACGGCGTGCTCGACGAGAGGTTGGAAGGCCGCGAGTTTATCGCCGGTGACTATTCGATTGCCGACATGGCCTGCTATCCCTGGATCCTGCCGCATGAACGGCATGGGCAGAAGCTGGAAGAATTTCCTAATCTCAAGCGCTGGTTCCTGGCGATCAAAGAGCGACCCGCGGTTCAGCGCGCCTACGATGTCGCAAAAACGATCAACACTAAACCCACGGTAAGCGAAGAATCCAAATCCGTGTTGTTCGGACAGGGGCGCCGCTGACGGCGAATTGAGGATGGCTACCGCAAAATTAGCGGGCAGCGGCAGGTGAAAATATCAACCAGGATCGTGAGTTTTCTCAGA
>JBGTCC010000159.1:0-5984 GCA_041749055.1 Thermodesulfobacteriota bacterium
ATTCGACGCGATCTCGACGCCGCGCAAGCCTAGTTTTGTCACCGCCCGTTCCAGTTCAGTCACCGCCTTGGCGCTGTCTTGCATTGGCACTGACCCGAGGGCTAGCAGGCGGGTGGGATGCTTAGCCACCGCCTCGGCCAAGCGGTCGTTGAGCCACTGGGCGTATGCCAATGATTCTTCCGCGGCCATCCAATAAAAAAAATAGGTGCTGGCCGGCGATATCGCCTGCATGTCGACGCCTTGGCTATCCATGATCGACAGCCGCAAGTCTAGGTCGGAGAACTCGGCTCTGGGTTGTATCAAATAGGGCTTTCCAGCGCGGGTGACGATCTCGCGGCCACGCTCGTTTTTGTCCAGCTTCATGCCGTGACGCGTGCCGATCTCGCTGGCGATCTTTAGGCTGTCGGCCGGAACAAAGTGTGCATGAATGTCGATATTCATTGGTCATGCCGTGACAAGACTACCCGGACAGCTACCGGAGGGTCGACGAATTGTCAAGTTAAAGGTTAAACGGCGGTCGTTGGCGCTTCATCGGCGCCTGGTTTCGGCTTAAACTAACGAAATCATTGCCTGTGGAAATCACCGGTGATAACTTTGGCCATGGCCAGCAGGCGCAGAAGAGAAAGTCAAGTAACCATGCGTGAGGGCGATCGCATCCTCATCAACAAGGGGATCGCAAAAAAGGTGATGATCATCGCGCGCACCGAGATTCCCCACTCGACGGAACGCATCTTCGTCACCAAATCGGGTGGCAAGTATACTATCGGATTGAAAGTCTGGCGCTCGGACTACGCCTGGAGCGAGAAAAACCAGATGTGGGTGGCGAAGTATTAAGCGCGTCGCTGCTTTATTCGAACTACGGCGCCGGTGGCCGTCATTGGTTTGAGACTAATAATACCATTCCTCATAACGCGCCCGTGAAACGCGATTTACCCACTACTCTCAACGATCTCAAGAGCGGCAACGGACCGCAGCTGTTGTTGCTGTTCGGCGACGATCTGCAAGTGCAAGAGACTTGCAGGCAAGTCGTCGACACTTTGGTGCCGGAAGATCAAAGGGGTTTTAACTTCGAACGCTTCGATGGCCGGACGGTGAGCTGGGATCAAGTGGAGGGCTCACTGATGACGCCACCATTTTTTCCCGGCAAAAAAGTCCTGTGGGTGGAAAACGCGCCGTACTTCTTCTCTCGTGCGCAAAAAGGTGAGATGGGCGAAAAGATCCTCGATCTTTGGCGTGAGGGGCGGCGTGACGATGCCGCCAAACTGCTGGCGGATCTTTTAATTGTCGAAGGTTGGACTGAGGAGCGCTGGGAGCGGCTTGACGCAGCGATGGCAAATCAGCTCATGGGACTACTCGATGTCGACGGCAGTGCGGCACAGGAGGAAGTCGGCGCGCTGCTGACTTATGCTAAGAGCCGCGATCTCGATCTGAGCAAACGCAAAGGCGCCGACGGCCATCGCTTGGGCGAGTTGTTGGATGGCAAGTTGCCGGAATGGGCATTTTTACTGATCTCTGCGATGCAAGTCGACCGGCGGACAAAACTATTCAAACGTTTCGAAGAATTGGGCGCGGCATTGTTTATCGGTTTGGAGCGTGACCGCTACGGCAAAGTCGATGGCGACAGTCTGCTCAACTTCATCTCCCAACGGCTGCGCCAGGCGGGCAAGAATATCGAGCCCCAGGCCCGCGACATGATCGTCGCCCGCGCCGGCGACGATCTCCGTACTTTGCAACAGGAGCTCGACAAGCTGTTGCTTTATGCCGCCGAGCGGCCGGCGATTCAGCCTCAGGACGTCGAGGCGGTGGTTGCCGACCATGGTGAAGGCTGGATTTTCGATCTCACCCGCGCCATCGGCGACCGCGATGCCCTGGGCGCGCTCGGGCAACTGTCCCGCCTGATGGGCCAGGGCGAACATCCGTTAAAAATTTTGGGCACCATCGCCGGCGAAGTGCGCCGTCTGCTCGCCGCCCGGCAGCTTTTGGACGGCGACCTGCGGCCCCATTGGAAACACGGCATCAGCTACCAGCAGTTTCAGCAGATCGCCGCCAAGCAGGGAACCGCGGCGTTGACGCGCAGTCCCTACGCCGACTATATGTGCTTGCAACGGGCCGAACGATTCGCCATGCCGGAGCTCGTCGTCCATATGGAATCCTTATTCGACGCCGACCTGCGGCTCAAGTCGAGCGGCGGCCAACCGCGGTTGGTGATGGAAAAGCTGATTCTCGGCATGTGTCTGGCCGCCCGCCGCAATCAGCGGCAAAGTGTCGTTCTAGCTGGGTAACTCATGCTTCGCCTGCTCGCCGCGCAGCTCCTTTGGCTCACCCTTGTTCCCTCAGTCTGCGTGGCTGAAATGGTCGTGCAGGCTTGTTTCAGCCCCCAGGGAAAATGTTCGGCGCATATCCTGCGCGAGATCGACCAAGCGAAAAAAGAGTTGCTAGTGGCGGTCTACGCGTTTACCAACGATGACCTTGCCAGCGCGCTGGTGCAGGCGAAAAAGCGCGGCGTTGCGGTCCAGGTGGTGATCGATCGCGACTTCGACACCCGCACGGAAAATTCCAAGGGAAAGTATTTTGAAGCGCATAAAATACCGTTGCGCCGGCTGTCCGGCAAAAAGTCGAAAAGCTCGGAGCGCGACGCTGGCTTGATGCACCAAAAGTTCGCCGTCATCGACCGCAAGACGGTTTTTACTGGCTCGTATAACTGGACTCATTCGGCGGAGAACGCCAACGACGAAAATCTGCTGCTCTTCCGTGACGCCGGGCCGCTCGCCGAGGACTATCGCCAAGCCTTCTTACTCCTGTGGGAGAGGAAGCCGTAATGAGTCGCTCGGTGGGAACCGGTTTGCTCATTGTGCTGGCTTTCGCCGCTGGCCTGTTCACTCATGGCTTGTACCAACGCTGGAATCCGCCGGCCAGCGATGCACCCCCGGCAAAGGGTTCACTGGCAGATTTGCCTGGCGCATCCCCTGCGGTCCCAGGGCAAGCGCATCGGGTGACCTACATGCCGCTAAGCGAGCCGCCGGTGCAAGCGGAGCAGACAGCCGAAGTTCCAACATTAGCGGCCAGAGATGTGGATAAAATCCGCGCGCTTACCGGCAAGCCAGCACGGGTACGCGGCCGGGTATTTCGCGTCGGCCATTCAGCCAAGAGCAATACGTATTTTCTTAACTTCGGTCCATCGCGGGAGGCACTGACCGCGGTGATTTTTGCTTCGGCGTTGGAGCTATTCGAAAAGAACCAGTTGGCGCCGAAGAATTTTGAGAATAAAGAAGTTGAAATCACCGGCCAGATCAAAGACCACCCGCAGTATGGCTTGGAGATGATTCTCGAGACCCCGAAGCAGGTCAAGATTCTCCAGTAGTTATTGAGCAAGATCGCCAATTAAGAACAAGGTGCCGTCCATGAGCGAAGCCACTAAAAAATGCATGATCTGCGCAAAACCTTCTGAGGCCTTAAAGGGCGGCATTTGCCAGCCCTGCCAAGAGCGAATTCGCCGCGAGGCTTTGGGCGAGCAGGCCGGTGTTGCCGACCGCGCCGAGCGGGAAATCTCGCGCCAGGGAATCGCGCCGATTAAAAAGTAATCGACCGAGCTGGCATAAAGGTCGTGCCAGCGCCACTCAGCCCGGGATTCCGCAGTTGAAAAATAGCCGCGGGACAAGCGGGCAAGCCCGCAGGAGTAAAGAGCATGGCCTGTGCTCTGAGCAACCCTTTGACTACCGTGCGTCCGGTCAGTGTGGAACAGCAGCAAGAGATTGGAACTATGGATGAAATGAGACTTTGCTACCGCATTGTTGGGTCGCTTCGCCTCTCCTGGCTTACCCTTGGCTGCGAGGATTGTGTTTCCCCACTAGCGGAATTCGGGCTCGATTGCTGTGACTCCCTCCATGCGGCGATCGCCTGCCAGCGGAAAAGCTCGTTTTTTTGCTGTCCTCGTCGCCAAGGACATGTTATAAAACATTATTATCAGATTGCTAGCCGAGATCCTTCTTGGCTTGGCTTCTAACTAGCCGATTGAGAGGTTAAAGGTTCTGCGTTGCCGTCAACTATTTTCTACCGCGATTAGCTTGGCAATTCTAGTTGTTCTCGCTTCGGTCACGCCACTCTGGTCATTTAGCCCCGAGGACGATCTGACGGCGAAGGCCGCACTGCTGATGGATGCGGCCACGGGCAGGATCCTGTTTCAAAAAGAGCCCGACCTGAGGCTGCCGCCGGCGAGCACGACCAAGGTGATGACCGCTATTCTGGCTTTGGAAAGCGGCCGCAAGCTCAGCGAAAGCCTGATGGTATCGAAAGACGCCACGCGCGTGCCGCCTTCCAAGTTGTACTTGCGCCTAGGGCAGACGATGCCCATCGAAGAGTTGCTCTATGCCATCATGCTCGCTTCGGCCAATGACGCCAGTGTGGTATTGGCCGAAGGGATCGGCGGATCGGTGGGACGCTATACCGATCTCATGACCAAAAAAGCCCATAGTTTGGGCGCCACCAACAGTCATTTCACCAACCCCCACGGTCTGACTGCGCCGGATCATTATTCTACGACGCGCGATCTGGCGACGATTTTTCGCTACGCCATGAAGATCCCCCTGTTTCGCGAAATCGTCCAGACCAAGTTCAGCTCGGTGAGTTCATTGGCGGTGATAAAAAAGAAAGTTGTGCCGCGGCGCATCTCGGTGCGCAATCATAACCGGCTGCTATGGGACTATGAAGGCGCTCTGGGGGGCAAGACCGGTTACACCCACGCGGCGCAACGCTGTTATGTCGGCGCGGTGCAGCGCGATGGCGCGACGCTGATCGTGGCGATCTTGGGCGCCACCAATATGTGGAGCGACGCCAAACACCTGCTCGCATATGGCTTCGATAATTACGAGACCCTCAAGTCCGCGTCGCAAACGACGCAAAAGCCGGTATTCAGTGAAGGCTCGTCGCGCCAACGGATCTCGACGGTGATCCTACCCGGCGATAATCAGAGGCCTAAATCTCTCGATGGCTACGTATTGCAGGTCGGTTCCTTTCGCGAACGGGAACGCGCCGAACTGTTGTCGCGGCAGATTAACGAGTTGGGGTTTGACGCGTTTATCGATGTCGCCCAGGCGGGCGGGAACGAAGCCACCTATCGCGTCCAGGTGGGCCCCTATGCCGAACTGGTGGCCGCTCAGGAAGTCGCTCAAGTCCTCTTCGCCAAAAATGGCCAGCGGTCTTTGATCCGTCAATTCCCGGCAGCGCGCGAGGCCGGCTAAGCCATAGCGCCACTAAAGCTCAAACACCATCCCATCGTCGGCAACCACAGCGGATATATCATTTCTACGCGATAGCATTTCTTCGCCCAGGTGGGTGAGGACGAGATGCTTGCAGCGCAAGCGGTCGAGATTGGCTGTTAGGATCTGATAGTTGACATGCATGCCGGGCTGCTCGCGAAAAAACGAACATTCGCAAAGAAACAAATCGACGCCGCGGGCGTACTCGATGAAACTCTCTGTCCACAGCGAATCGCCGGAAAACAAAATCTGCTTGCCGTTATAGCCGACCTTCAAGGCTAACGAAATCGCGTCGGTTTGGTGCGCCACGCGAAATGGCACGACTTCAATGCCGTTGACGTTGGCCGGCTCGTCAGGATGCAAGACCACAAAGCGCGTCGGCGGAATTTCCTTGTCATGGGTCGTGTTGCCATACATCACCTGAAACAGCGCGCGGACTTTCGCTTCCGTCCCCGGCGGGCCGGCAATCACCAACGGCTCGATTCTGGGCCGGAGGTACAAATACTCGATGAAGAAAAACGCAATGCCGCCGAAATGATCGCCATGCAGATGGCTCAAGAGGATCGTATCGATGCTCCGTGGATCGAAGCCGGCGCGCTTGAGCGCCAATAAAGTCGTCGGCCCGCAGTCAAGCAGAAATAGCGTGTCCGCAGTTTCGACAAGGTAGCCGCTCTGATTGCGCCCGCCGCTGCCAAAGGCATCGCCACAGCCGAGAATGTGCAATTTCAT
>JBGTCC010000160.1:0-2293 GCA_041749055.1 Thermodesulfobacteriota bacterium
TCGGTCTAGGTCCTTAGTGGTCAATCGGTCCCTGTCACACTAAACCCACATGGAATACCAACGTTCAGACCGGGTCGGGGATTTGCTTTTGGAGGTGACCTCGGAACTCTTGCGTCGCGAGATCCGCGACCCACGGGTTCGCGATGTCGCTTTGACGGCGGTTAAGATGTCCAAGGATCTGCGTCATGCGCGCATCTACTTCAATCTGCTCGGCGGATCGGCAAATCATGACGATGCGGCAGCGGGGCTCAAAAGCGCCAGCGGCTTCATTCGGACCAAGGCGGCCAAGCAGCTGAATCTCCGTTTCGTTCCGCACATCGAGTTTACCTACGACGAGTCCGCCGATGAAGCGCAGCGCATCGATGCGTTGTTGAAGCAGGTCAACAAGACTGCTGACTAGTTTCGCGGCCGCGGCAAATTAATCTTCGATACTGGGTATTCTTTCGCCGCAAATGTCTTATATCCAAAGCGGTCTTTTACTGATCGATAAGCCCGAAGGACCGTCGTCGGCTCATGTGGTTCATCGCGTTAAAAGAATCCTCGGCGCTAAACGGGTCGGCCATTTGGGCACTCTCGATCCGTTCGCTTCGGGCTTGCTGCCGATTGGCGTCAACGAGGGTACCAAGATCGCCGATATTTTTCTCAGCGGCGCCAAGAGCTACCGCGCCCTTATGGTTTTGGGAGTTGCCACGGACAGCCAAGACGCCACCGGCAAAGTGATCGACGAGCGGCCGGTGCCGGCGTTGGCGGATAGCGATTTGCGCCGGCTCGAAACGAAATTCTCCGGCGCGCAATCCCAAGTGCCGCCGATGTTCTCGGCGTTAAAAAAAGACGGCGTGCGTTTGTATGAACTCGCCAGGCAAGGGCAAGAAATCGAGCGCGCGCCGCGGTCGATACGGATCGATGGGCTCAAATTGCGCCGTCTCAGCGATACTGAGATCGAGTTCGAGGTGACTTGTTCGCGCGGCACCTACGTGCGGACTTTGGCTGCGGATATGGGGAGCGAATTGGGCTGCGGCGCTCACCTGAAAAAGCTCCGGCGCCTGGCTTGCGATCATTTGTCACTAGCGAACGCCACAACCATCGAGCAGCTGGAAGCGGCAATGGATAGCGCGGCCGTGCCGCTGCTACCGCTTTCCAAAGCATTGAGCCATGTGCCGGCGGTCACTTGGGACAGCCGGTCGATCGCGCGTTTGCGTCAAGGTCAGCAGGAAGTGTTATCGCAGCTCAGACTTCCCTCTAGTGGCGCATCCTTGCTGTCGATTCTCGATCCGGCCGGTGAGCTGGTTGCGCTGGCGCAGTGGAGCGAGGATTTGCCCGGCGGCAGGTGGCGTCTGTATCGGGTTTTTCATTAAGAGTTTGGCCTGCCAACGGGAACAGTTTATTGACATTAACCGGGCCGATCAGATACCCTACGACTCCTATTGAACGTTAACGATATCGCTGTCTTGGATGACAGTTGCGAGGCTGATTCACAAACCTCCCGGGGCTTTTTAGGAAAGGACGTATCTATCACTCATGAGTAACGTTACTGGAACGGTGCCGGCAAATTCACATATTCAAAATTGGGTTAATAGCGTCGCGGCGATGTGTCAACCCGATAACGTTTATTGGTGCGATGGTTCGGAACAAGAGCGCGAGCAATTGACCAAAATCGCCGTGCAGTGCGGCGATCTGTTGCCGCTCAATCAGAAGGAATCGCCCGGTTGTTACCTGCACCGTAGCGCGCAGAACGATGTCGCGCGCACCGAGAATTTGACTTTCGTTTGTACCGAGGAGCAGGACGAGGCCGGTCCCAACAATAATTGGATGGCGCCGGCGGAGTCCTACGACAAGCTCGGCAAAATCTTTGCCGGCTCGATGCGCGGGCGGACGCTTTACGTCATTCCGTTTCTTATGGGGCCGGCGGGGTCGAGTTTTAGCAAAGTCGGCGTCCAGGTGACCGACAGCGTCTATGTGGTGCTTAACATGCGGCTGATGACGCGCATGGGCAAAGTCGCTTTGGATCATCTCGGCAACTCGGATGATTTTACCCGCTGCCTCCATTCCAAGGCGGATCTCGACATAGAGCGCCGTTTCATCTGCCATTTCCCTCAAGACAACACGATTTGGAGTGTCGGCTCGGGATATGGCGGTAACGCCTTGCTGGCGAAAAAATGTTTGTCCCTGCGCATCGCCAGCAAGTTAGGCCAACAAGAAGGCTGGATGGCCGAGCATATGCTGATCGTCGGCGTGGAAAGTCCCGACGGCGAGATCACCTATGTGTGCGGCGCTTTTCCGAGTGCCTGCGGCA
>JBGTCC010000161.1:0-4306 GCA_041749055.1 Thermodesulfobacteriota bacterium
TCGCCCGGCAAGTGGCTGGTGCAAAAGCGGCTGGACTACTCAGCCGTGCTGTTAAAAAATCCCGCGTTGAACGTTTCGCAAGTCGCCTTGGACTGCGGCTTCGAAGACCTGTCGCATTTCAGCCGCACGTTCAAAGATAAATTCGGCGTTTCCCCGGCGCATTACCGCAAAGAAACTTAGGATCCGGCTCCTCTAACAGGTTGCTCAAAAAGACCCAGAGGCGAGGCGCGCAAAGAATCGGCGAGCGGAGGCGTACATCGGCGGTACGTTGACGCGAGGCGATTGAGCGCAACCAAGCCTAGGGATCTTTTTCAGCGGCTTGCCGGCAAACGAGCCGCTCAGTCAAATATCTGGCCTCTCCAACAAAGCACCGTTTGGCGCAGGGGATTATATTCGGCCTCAGAATAAACCTTGAGGAGGTCGATTATGAATCATTCGAAAGCATCCCATTGGATCGAAGTCGCTCACAATCTCGGCGCGGAATTCGCCGGCCGGGCTGAGGCGCATGACGAGGGCGACACGTTCGTCAGCGAGAACTACGCGGCACTGAAAGAGCAGCGCGTGTTCGCCGCGGCGATCCCGGCAGAGTTGGGCGGCGGCGGCGCCTCCTACGGCGAGGTCAGTGACCTGCTGCGCACACTGGCCCAATATTGCGGTTCCACGGCACTGGCGCTGTCGATGCATCAACATCTCATCGCCGCGTCGATTTGGAAGTCGCGGCATAGCCAAGGGGGCGAAGCCATGCTCAAGAACGTCGCCGAAAAACAACTGGTGCTCGTCAGCACCGGCGCCGGGGATTGGCTGGAGTCCAACGGCTCGATGACGAAAACCTCCGGCGGCTACCTGGTCAGCGCCGACAAGCATTTTGCCAGTCAGGCCACGGTCGGCGACATGCTGGTCACCAGTGCGCCGTTCGCAGACGAGGTGCTGCATTTTTCGCTGCCGATGAACGTACAAGGGGTCACGGTAGCGAACGATTGGCGGGCGCTGGGCATGCGGGGTACCGCTTCTCATACGGTCAAACTGGAAAACGTCTTTATCGCCGATGCCGCCATCGCGTTGCGGCGGCCGCGCGGCGCTTATCATCCGATTTGGAATGTCGTATTGACCGTGGCGATGCCGCTGGTCATGTCGGTGTACGTCGGCATCGCAGAGAAGGCAGCGGCGTTGGCGATCGGCCATATCCGGCGGAAAAAAACCGCCAAGCCGAATGCGGCCAATTTGGTCGGCGCAATGAACAACGAACTGGTCGCCGCCGAGATTCAGCTGAACGACATGCTGCGCATCGCTAACGATTACGCTTTCGAAGCCATCGACAAAAATGGCCAGGATATTCTGACGCGAAAAACCAACGTGGCCAATGCCGTCATCCGGGTTGTCTCCCAGGCGATGGAAATCGTCGGCGGTGCGGGTTTCTATCGCGGTTTCGGTCTGGAGCGGCTGTTTCGCGACGTTCAGGCGGCGCGCTATCATCCGTTGCCGGAGAGCGAGCAGGTGAAATTTTCCGGCGAGTATTTGTTGCGCGACTGACGCAAGCCGCGCCGGGCGGCAGGTTGGCTTGACCGTTAAGACTTGGCAAGCGGCCTGCCGCTCCGGCACGTCGCCTCATTCATGGAAGCGCCGCGTGGCCGCGGCGGCAGCTTCTTTGATACCGGGCAGAGGGCAAAAATTGTTCGCCTCGATGCCGAAGACCGGGTTGAACTTGCTGCGAAAGTTTTCGAGCGCGATCACCGCGGCCAATTCGACTAGCTCCTCATCGCTAAAGTGTTTTTTGAGCCGCTTGAAAAATTTATCCGAGACCTGCTTGCTGGTGTAGGTCATCCGCTCCGCCAACTCCAGCGCCAGCCGCTCGCGCAAAGAAAACAACGGATTTTTCTTGTAGTCGCCCAAAGCCGCTTCGACCTTTTCCGCCGCTGCGCCGTTTTGCATCGCCCCGGATGCATTACTGTCAATTCAATAGGGGCAGCCGTTGATATGAGCGGTCCTGACGCAGACCAGGTTGCGCAACTCCTGCGCGATCAGTCCGGATTCCCGAATTCCCTGAGCGAGCGCCTGAACTCCCTTCTGAATTGTCGGCCTGACGGCGGACACCTGCGCCGCGTTTGAGACAAACCCATGACGTTTCTTCTGCTCTGCGATAATCTGTCGGACGTCATCATTGGCATCACTTTCGGTTATGCCTTTGATCCTGGCCATAAATTCCCTCTGTTTCCTTCGACGCTGAGAGTACGACACGGCGCCCGCGTTCTGGCTCTACACTCCGCGGTCGTCGCTAGAAACTCGGCCCCGGTGGCGGCGCCCTTTGCGATCAGCAGCGTTGCCAGCGCATCGGTTCGGGCCATGCGCAATCAACCGGCGACGCCTGCGTGAGGCGATGTGGAAACGCGCCGCTTGTGATCAAATACTGCCGTAGAGGCGCTCTGGGGTAACCAGAATTAAGCTGCGCTCTTCATCGCGCATCTGCTTGGCAAATTCCTCGTCGGTGCCCGTGGCTCGGCCCATCGAGACGTAGAAATCCTTTAGTCGCTTGATGTGCGCCGGCGTGTCTTGCCAAGGTTCGATGGACGCCGGCCCTTCGACGGTAACGTAACGCCGGTTGTCGAGTTTGATGACCGTGATCGCCGCTCGGCCCGTCCGTTCGATGTTTTTAGCCTTTACGGTGCGCGGCCGCGCTGCGACGCCGACCTTGCCGTCCAGCACAGCCGTCGAGACGATGGTCGACTGCGCCCGGCCTTTCGGCGTGACCGTAGCCGCGACAGCAGTGTGATTTGCCTGCAACAGGGGAAGTGCTTCTTGCCATTTCATCTGATCGTTCCTCCGAACATTTAAGTGTAATTGTCTCAACCGCGCTGACCTGGGCACCTATAACGCTGCTCGCAGCCGCGAGTCAAGCGCGACCGCGTTGCGCACGAACCAATTTTCGGATCTCGCGGCTAGCCGCGCTGCATTCGTAATTCTTCTCAGTTGTCTGACCTAAGGTCGCACTTCTTGAGCGCACGGCGTACCCAGTTACCCAGTTTAGGTTTTTGCGATCTTGACAAAATTTTCCTAGCTACGTTGACTTAGGCAATGAGCACCCTATCGTAGCACAAAATTCACGCTCGACCCGGACAGTTGCGCTCTCGCGTGGTTAATCTGTCTCTCGATCTGCGGGAGTCATAGACTCGGAGGGAATCCATGGAAAGCACCGCGACAAGCCTTGAAGCGAGAGGTATTTTACAGCGCGTCGGCGCTTTCGTTTTCAACGATTTTCGCGCGGTAAAGACCGGCATGTGGCTGTTCCTTGTGATCGGCACAGTAATCGCCTACCTCGTCTTGCCGCCGCTGTTTTTCATCCTTTACTCCAGCGTGACTCCCTCTATGGAAGCGCAAACCACCGGCCTCACGCTGGCCAACTACACGAACATCTTCGAGTCCACGTCACGATTCAATGAGCTGATTTGGAACTCCATGGTTTTTGCCGCCGGCAGCGCGGCTTGGGCACTGGTCATGGGTACGGTATTGGCGTGGCTGGCGGAGCGCAGTAATGCGCCGTTTCGCTCCGTCGCCTACATCGCCGCTTTTGTTTCGTTCGCCGTGCCTGGACTCATCAAGGTTATCGGTTGGATTCTGCTGTTAGGACCTGAAGCGGGTTACTTGAATGTGGCCGTCGAGTCGCTCACTGGAGTATCTCCTGTTTTTGACATTTTTTCGATGAGCGGCATGATCATGGTTGAAGGTATTCTTTGGACTCCGGTGGTGTTTTTGCTTATGGCCACTCCATTCCGCTCCATGGACCCTTCCCTCGAAGAAGCCGCAGTGGTTGCGGGCAGCAACGATTGGCAGGTCTTTCGGAATATTACCTTTCCAATGGCCACTCCGAGTATTTTAGCCGTCCTGCTTCTGACGTTAATTAGAAGCTTGGAGGCCTTTGAAATTCCCGCGCTCATCGGCCTTCCCGCCGGCGTTGAGGTACTAACGACGGAAATTTATCTCCAGCTCACCGAAGGCTATCTCCCCGAATATGGTTTTGCCAGTGCCTACTCGGTGATTCTCATCGCGCTGGTAGGTTTGGCACTCATTCCATACTATCGCGTGACGCAGCATGGCCACCGCTTCACGACAGTAACCGGTAAAGGATTTAATCCGCGCCGAAAAGACCTTGGCGCCTGGCGCTGGATGGGGGGAGCCCTGCTGCTCTTTCTGCCGCTCATTCAGCTGGTCCCGCTATCGGCCTTGTTTTGGTCCTCTCTGATTCCCTACCTGCAGCCGCCGTCCATGGAAGCTTTAAGTCAGGTGTCTTTGCGGAACTATGCGATCGCCTTCA
>JBGTCC010000162.1:0-6114 GCA_041749055.1 Thermodesulfobacteriota bacterium
GTAACTCGACCTCGCCGCCAAAGAGCGCGATGCGCAAGGGCTGATGCATTCGCAGCCTGTTATTCGCCAGCGAAATGGTCGTGCCCAACGGCGCTAGCCGTTGGCTACCGAAGCGGGCGCGCTCGATGGATAGCGAGCCCAGCGCGGCTGGGGCTGTGTTCCGGGTTGGACGATCGCCGAGGTTGATTTGCAAGGGCAGATTCAAATTCACGGCACCGATCTGCCAATCCTTCGATTTCGCGGCGATCTCGCCGTTCTTCACAGCTAAGTTGCCGCTGGCGGCGAGCTGTTTAAAGGGGCCGTCCAACTGCAATTGCAAATCGATCTGGCCGCCGATGGCGAGCTTGTCGAGCAGCGGATACTGCCGGTTGTAAGTTTCACGCAGGAAGAATTCGAAAAAGCCCAGGGACGAAAGCTTGTCGCCGCGCGCTTGCATGCGCAGCTGCGGTGTCCCGGTGAGCTGCTCGACGCTGCCGGTGAGATTTACCCGCCCCACGGTGGTGAGGTTGAGGTCGCAGCGGCGGCATTGTAGGCGGTCGGTGTCACGCGAATACTCGGCGTCGATTGTCAGGGCCGGTTTCTGGGTTTTTAGATCGCCGAAGAACCTTCCCCATAACAGTTCGCCCGCGGTGAGATTGAGGCCGGCAACCAGGGCCGTGGTGTTTTTATCGGCATGCGCGGTTACCTCGACGCGGCCGTCTAAGGCTAAGCCTTCGCCAATTTTACTGCTGTCTGCCGCAGCGAACCGTCCACCAGCCAACTTCACCATCGCGCTGATCCGCCCCGGCTGCTTCGAGTCGTAGCTAATGGCACCGATTTCGATCTGGGCGACGGCGCTTGTGAGTTTGTCACTGCCAGCGAACGAGAACTTCTTGCCGTCGATGCGGCCGCTTTGTACCGCCAGTTGGCCATGGGCCCAGCGAAACGGCGCGCGCACGGAGAAATTGCCCAGGACGAAATTCGCGGCGCGTATCTGCCCGGCGTCGCTGCGCGCGTTGCCGTCGAGTTCCAGGGCGCGCCATGGGCCGCGCAGTTTCATTTCCAGTTCGCCTTGGCCTTGATAGTTCCATTGATTGAACGGCGCCGGCAGCAGTTTTTTCACGCTCTCCCAGTCGAGATTGCGTGCCACGATATGGCCATCGTTGATGCTGCCGATCGGCGTAAACGCCAAGTTGCCGGCGGCTTCGGCATTGCCCAGATGGGAGCGCAGTGTGAGCGATTTGATGGCGACGGATTTGTTGGCGAGAGAAAACTCGCCGTTGGCATTTGCCGCCGCCGGTGCGTCGCTAACTTGCAGCGCCACCGGACTGACACTGTTGGGGAAGCCGGCGAGGTCAAGCTGGCTTGTGAATGAGCCGGCGGCGAAGGTTTTGTCCAGGGCGGCGCCGGCTTTCAGCTGTCCGGTAACTTCCTTTGGGCCTAGTTTGAGTTGGTTGAACCGCAGATCGATATTCACTGTCGGGTCTTGTCCAGTCCCTGTGTGCAGTGAAGCTTCGCCCTGTAAAATCGGTTTCGTTGCGGCGTTGCCCCGGCGAAACGGCCCCTTGGGCTGGTGCGAGTCGACGGTTACTTTGAGCGCGATCTGCTTGGCTTGCCATTCGATCGCAAGATCGGCGCTGCCGCCAAGCTGCGGCACATCGGCGCGCAGGGCGATGCCGGTTTTCGCGCCCAAGTTGATGTTTTGCGCGTCGAGATCGATCCCCGGGATGTCGATGCTTGTGCCATCCTCGGTCTTGATCACCGCCCGTCCGTTGGTTATGCGCAAGGAACGCAGAGCTACGGCCGTTTCGCGCTGCGCACTGGGCTTTAGCAGTTCGTCCAAGTCGATTTGCAACACGGCCTCGTCTAAGTGAATCCGCTGAACGGTTTGCGCAAAAATATCCAGCGGCGTGACTGTGGCGGTCAATCTGGTGGCGGTCAAAATTCTATTACCGTCCTTCGCCGCGCTGACGCCGCTGGCAACCAGGCGGAACGGTAGTGATAAGGTCAATTTGTCGGCGCGGATGGCGTAACCTGTGCGCGCCGAAAGTTCGTTCTCGAGCCAGTGGTGAAAGCCTTCGGACCGCAGCCAAAAATAGAGACCCGCTACGCCGCTTACGACGGCAGCCGAGAAAAACCCAAGGGCTTTGACAATTCTGCGGGCGGGTTTGGTCATAATTGTTTGCCAACTCTTTGACGAACCGGTGATGATACTTCGTCTAAGTCTCAGCTCGCGTCCGAGTCGGCGTGAAGTCGCGGTTATGTTTGCGTACCAGATTTGATTGTTCACGACAGAATTATGTTTTGCAATTTGACAGAAGCTTTTTTTCTGTCCTAATAAGCAAGCTGGCTCTTTGGGGATGGGCTTTATTAGACTCGCTTGAAGAACGCATCGTTTCGCTGCGACGGCGCAAAGAGGAGAAGAGAATTGGCAGTAGCGAGCCACGCAAGGCTCATGGAGTTGGATTTGGCGGCCCTCGGCGGGGAACAACTAGGGGGGCGTTGCGATTCAACTAGGAGCTCATGGTTGCATGACCTTCCGATTATCAACGTGCGGGATCGGAAGCAGTCTAACTGTTAGCGGAGGCAATAATGATTCAAGAATTTAAAGAATTTATTCAAAGAGGTAACGTCGTCGATCTTGCCGTCGCCGTGGTGATGGGCGTCGCTTTCGGCAAGATCGTCGCATCGTTTGTCGAAGATGTGTTGATGCCGCCCATCGGCTTAATGCTCGGTGGCGTGGATTTCGCCAATTTGTTTATCAATCTAACGGGCAATGATTTCCCCAGCGTTGCCGCGGCCAAGGCGGCCGGCGCGCCAACCCTGAACTATGGGTTGTTTCTTAACAACATCATCAATTTCCTGATCATAGCCTTCGCGATATTCCTGGTGGTCAAGGCGATCAAGACAATGCAGAAGCCGGCGGCTGCACCGCCTCCTCCTGGCCCGACCAAGGATCAGGTGTTGTTGACGGAAATCCGTGACCTGTTGAAGAAGTAAATTCTGGCCGCTAGTTTCGCTAGGCAACCGGCAAGGCGCTCTCAATTTCCGAAGCGCTCCTTGCCGGTTGCAGCAATTGACTATGGATCATCGGCTCGACGAAAGTTTAGAGTTTTATTCGCGGTGATTGTTGGGTTAGCGCTTTGCGATGCTGCTCCTGCGGTTTGACCGGCGACCAATAGCAACCAGACAGCGATTACGCTTCATGCGACTTTCGTCCTAGCCAGTGCTTCCCATTTTCGGAGCTATCGAAGACTCAAGGGTATGGCTGAAAATTTAAAATTAGAGTCGGTTTTTGCCCGGCAGTTATTTGACGCCCATGCCTAACCGATTACTCCATGGGGTCTGGCAGATCGATCGCGGCGGAGAGTAACTGCCCGTAACTGCAACGGTTAACTCGGATTCGGCGCTCATCGCGTAAGCTCCTATTCGCTGTCCTAGGCTTACCGCGAGCAAGATTGATTTGACGCCTTTGGTAAACTTCCTCTGCGCTACGCCATGGCGCCGACAGTAAACTTACCGGACAAGATTTAGAAGTAAACGATAGCCCAAGCACGGCGTTTGAAAGAATTCGGGTTTTTTCTTGACAAACTAAGACCCGTATACTAATTTGGCCAAAATTTCGAATTTTTCGCATGGGAGGCAGAGATGACGAATTCAAACAAATATCTAGCGTTAACCGCGCTAGGTTTCTTCATGACCGGTTGTACCGGGTTAACGAAGAATCAAGCGGCATTAGTGGGTGCTGCGGTCTGCGGTGCCGGCGGCGCTGGCGCTGGCGCTGCTAGCGCGCATCAAGGTATTGGTGGAAAACACCGAAATGAAGCGGCCGGCGCGGCGATTGGCGCGGTTGGCGGAGCGCTCATTTGTGGCGGTCTCGCGTATTTAATGACTGAGGATCCGAAGCCGGCACCGAAGCCAGCTCCGCCACCTCCTCCGCCGCCGAAACCGGACGCAAAGCCGAAACCGGAAGCCAAACCGGAAGCCAAACCAGAAGCCAAGCCGGAGGCCAAACCGGAGGCCAAACCGGCGCCGAAACCGGCGCCGAAGGTTGAGCGGACGATTATTCTCGATGACGTGCTCTTTGACTTCGACAAGAGCAATGTGAAGCCGGAAGCGGCGGCGATCTTGGATCGTTTGGTCGCTTTCATGAACGAGAATAAAGATAAGAAGGCAAACTTGTCCGGCCACACCGACAACGCTGGCTCGGATGCCTACAACCAGGCTCTCTCGGAACGGCGCACCGCTTCTGTCAAAGACTACGTCGTGAAAAAGGGTGTGGACGGCGGCCGGGTTTCGGGACAGGGCTTTGGCGAGAGCAAGCCGATCGCGGATAACAAGACCGCGGAAGGTCGCGCCAAGAACCGCCGGGTCGAAATTAAGGTCAACTAAACTTCTCTAACGAGATCTATCATGCGGATGCCAGGAAAGACATTAATTGCTCTCTTCCTGGCATCCGCATTTTTGTTTCCTGCCTTAGCCGATGCCCAGGTTTTTAGCTTCAAAGAGATCGAAGCCAAGGTGCGCGAGTTTCGCACTTTGCTAGATCAAGCGGGCTCCAACGGCACACGTTTCTGGACCCGACTCGATAGCAGCAAGCGGCCGCATAAACTCTACGTCGGCGACGGATTCATCAACGCCGATGACGAGGCCAGGGAAAATTTCATCGAACTCTTTTCCCGGTTTCTTGCCGGTCATCCGGAAAAAAACATGCTCATCGATATCTACGATGCGACTACAAGTAATCTCATCGGTGAGTATGGTTTCGGCGGTTTTCGCCTCTATCCTCCTAAGTAGATATTTCGCCAGCGCTTTCTGAGCTGGTGCATTCTTCATTCTCTCATCACATTAGTTTCTGGATCATCCCTAGATGGGTAACTTGTTTTGCCCGGTTTATTTTAATAGCTTGCACGCAACCCATGGAACGATTAATCGAGCAGCTGCGCTCGGATGCTGCGGCAATTTTCAACGTCGCCGTGAAGGCTGTGGACGCGGCAAATGCGGTCAAGCGCCATGTGCACAAGACTGGGACCGCGATCGAAGTTGCCGATAGAATTTATCCTTTCGCGGAATTCCGCAGAGTCTTGATCATCGGCGCCGGCAAAGCTGCCGTGCCGATGGCGCAGGCGATGGAGACGTTGCTCGGCGAGCGGCTCACCGGCGGCATCGTCGTGACCAAGTATGGTCAAGCCCAGCAGCTGCAAAAAATTCGTGTCATCGAAGCGGCTCATCCGATTCCCGACCTTGCGGGCGTGGAAGGTGCGCGCCTGATTGCCGGCGTCGCTCGGGAGGCAACCGCGCAGGATCTCATTTTTGTCCTGCTATCCGGTGGCGGTTCAGCGCTGTTGCCCTATCCAATTGACGGTTTGACGTTGGCGGATAAGCAAACAGTTACGCAGTTGCTCTTGCGCAGCGGCGCCAACATTCAAGAAATCAATACCGTGCGCCGCCATCTGTCGCAGCTCAAGGGTGGCAAGCTCGCTCGGATGGCAGATCCCGCCCAGGTGGTCACGCTAATCCTGTCCGATGTCATCGGCGATGGGCTTGAAAATATCGCTTCTGGAGTGACGGCGCCCGACCCGAGCCGATACGCTGACTGTCTGGAGATCATGCGAAAGTACCGGCTGCTACCATCCATTCCGGCGGCCGCGCGGTCGATTCTTGAGCGCGGCAGCCAAGGTGAGATCGCTGAAACGGTTGATCTTAACGATCCTGTTTTCATGAGAGTTCACAACGTCATCGTCGGCAGCAACCGTCTCGCCACCGAGGCGGCGCGATCCTACGCGGTAAGCTTGGGATATCGAGCGACGATTATGGCAAACGCCGTCCAAGGCGAAAGCCGCGAGGTTGCCAAGCGGCACGCCGCGACGATCAAGAAAGCATTGACGGAATCGGTTTCAGAACCGATATGCTTCATATCCGGCGGCGAGACCACTGTTACAGTACGCGGTGATGGGGTGGGCGGGCGCAATCAAGAGTTTGCGCTTGCCGTGGCTCTGCATATCGCCGGTGCTGAAGGGGTGGTTGTGCTCAGCGCCGGAACCGACGGTATCGATGGGCCGACGGCCGCCGCCGGTGCGATCGTCGACGGCGCGACGGTCGCGCGCGGCCGTTTGAAAGGCTACGACGGGTTGG
>JBGTCC010000163.1:0-9670 GCA_041749055.1 Thermodesulfobacteriota bacterium
ATTGACGAAGAAACGGTTATACATCGGATGGCGCAGCGATCGCACTTCATGTTCCAGAGAGAACTTGGGACTGCCGTCGACGGGATCGACGATATTTTTAAAGCGAAATTGGTGGTTGCGCACATCTTCCGTGATCCCGCCGCGGCTTTGCAAAAATCCATAGGGAGCGGAAAAATTCGCCACGTAAATGGCGATGTGGTGACCGTCGTAGGGTCTGAGTGGCCGGTCGGTTTCGCGGAACAACAGCGACTGATGCCGGCCGATCTTGACCCTGCCAAATTCACCCTGGTCGTCTGACTCGACGACGGTCGGCGCGGCGAATGCCGCTTGGTAGAATCGCAAGATCCCCGCCATGGTACCGCGCGGCACGGCAAACTCAACATACGGCATTCCCGCCGCCATATCGCCGAACGCCGCGTGGCTGGCGTGGCAACGGTAGCGATTGCCCCAGGGGCAGGTAACGATCATGGGATCGCCGTCTGATCGAAAAGCGAACTGGGTGCCCTTGAGCCCATCGGCGACCGCTTCCAAGCGCTTCGCCAAATCTTCCAAATGCGGCACCACCAGGCCGATGTAACCATCGATTACCTGAGGGCTGCGCGTCGGCAGGTGAAACTGCTGCTCGCCGATGTTTGCCCACATGTTGGTAAGGCCGACGTTGAGATACGGATCGCGCGTACAACCCATGCCCACGACATAAAATAACGTCGCCAGGCTCTGATCGGGAATCTGCACATTAACATGTTCGAGGGAAACAATATTGCCGACATCTTCTTCGCTATAGTCGCCCATGGTCTACCTCCCCTGTGAACGAATCCACTGCCATTGTTGTTTCAGACCCTCTGCCAAATCGACTTGCGGCCGATAGTTCAATTTCTCGCGCGCTTGGTCCAGGCGCGCGCTGGTATGCCGGACATCGCCGCGCTGGCGGTCGAAGCGCTGGAGCTTGGCCGTGACGCCGGCGATCTTTTCCGCCAAGGCAATGGCCGTGAGCAAGCTCACTTGCGAACCGCCGCCGAGATTGAACACTTCTCCATGGGCATCATAATGCGCGGCATGGAACAGTCCGTCAACGATGTCCGAACAAAAGGTAAAATCGCGGGTCTGCTCGCCATCGTCGTAGAGCGGCACGTCATCGCCGTTCAACAGCGCGCGCATGAAAATATGAAAAAACATATCGGGCCGCTGGCGCGGTCCGTAAACCGTAAAGAAGCGCAGTGCCACGGTGGGAACACCGTAGGCTTTGCTGTAAAGATGGCAAAGATGCTCGGCGGCCAACTTGGTGGCGCCATAGGGCGACACCGGCCGCGTTAAACCATCTTCGCGCATGGGCAGATCGGTGGTATCGCCGTAGACCGATGAGGTCGAGGCGAAAACGAATTTGCCGAGTTTGAGATCCTTGGCTGCTTCGAGCAGCAGCTGCGTGGCGCTGATGTTGTTCTCCGTGTAGCGCGAAAACTCGCTACCCCAGCTCGAGCGCACCCCCGGCTGGCCGGCGAGATGAAAAACATAACCAACATCGCGCAGTAATGCTTTAAGATCGATCCGAGTAAGATCCTCGTTGACGAAGGTAAATTTCGCGTGGTCGCGAAAGCCGGCCAGATTGCTCTCTTTAAAATGGCGTGGATAGTTGTCGAGAAAATTATCGACACCGACCACGTCGTGGCCGGCGCCGAGCAGCTTTTCAACTAAATGGGAACCGATAAATCCGGCAGCGCCGGTAACGACAGACTTCATAGATCAAAATCCTCCATCGGCGCCGGATGGCGCGCCAATATCCACTCGGCGGCTAATTTTAGGTTGTCGAAAACCGTTGTTTGGCAAACATTGTCAACCAGCAGCTGTTCACCGTTGCTGCGCACTAAGACAGGGGTCGCCCCCACCCGCAGGGCGAGCTCGCGATCGACATTCTGATCGCCCACCACATAGGATCGCTTTGGCGCCAAGGCCAGATCGTTGGCGGCACGATGGATCATCCCCGGGTTGGGTTTGCGGCAATCGCAGGCCAGCCTATAGTCGCCGATGCCCTCGCTCGGATGATGCGGGCAATAATAGATCGCGTCCAATAGCGCTCCCTGCTGCGCCAGCTTGTCCAGAAGAAGCCGATGAATTTGCTTTAACCCCGCTTCGCTGAGCCAGCCGCGCGCCACCGCGGACTGATTGGTCACCACCACCGTCTTAAACCCGCCATCGCGCAAGGCGCGAATCGCCGCCGCTACGCCGTCTAGCAGTTCGATCTGATCGGGACGGCAAAGATAGCCCACTTCACGAATCAACGTGCCGTCGCGGTCGAGAAATACCGCCGGTTGGAGTTTAGCCGATATCACGGTTCGCGCCCTGCGCTTGACGAATCCTGGCGGCCAGCGCCGACACCAGTCGGTCGCCGCCGGCGACCACCATGCCAACCCTGAGCGCCAGTAATTTATCGCGCGCAAAGGGAAAGCGAATCAACTTGAGAATATCTTTCTCGGTGGTAACGATCAAATCGACCAACCGTCCCATCCGGCTAATCTCCTGCCAGTCCTTGGCGCTGTAAGCATGGTGATCCGGAAACTCCAAGGTATGGACGATCTGCCCTTCCCAGTCATGGATCGACTGGTAGAAGTTTTGTGGATTGGCGATCCCTGCGACCGTCAGGATCTTGCTATGATGCATCACGGTCAGCGGATAGCGCTTCCAGCGGCGGGCATCGTAGGTGATCAGATCCAAAGGTTGCAACGAACCGGTAAAAACCGCGCTGGCACGATCAGGCGGCAAATAACGGCGCCAGTGCGCCTCCGCCCCGGTGACCAGCCAATAATCGCCGCGTTGCAGGTTGCGCGGCGGTTCGCGAAACGGACCGGCCGGCAGCACCGCACCGGAACAGTCGCTGCCGAGAAGGACTAGATCGACATCGCGTTTGACATGACGATGCTGGAAGCCATCGTCGAGGATAAACGCATCTATATCATCTTCGTGGCGCAACAATTCATGCGCCGATTGCACTCGGTCCGCGCCGACGCCCACGGTCTGCGCGTAGAGACGCGCCATCATCAACGGTTCGTCGCCAGCCTGCGCCAGCTCGTCCTCGTTCTGCGCCATATCGCCGCTCAATTTGCACGGTTGCAAGATCACCGGCTGAGTTTGCTTGCGCCGGTACCCCCGGCTCAGGATCGCCACTTTCAGGCCTTGGCGGCGCAACTCACCAGCGAGCCAAAGACAGGTCGGCGTTTTGCCGGTGCCGCCGACCGTCAAGTTGCCGATGCTGATCACCGGCCTGGGCAAGCGAACCGACTTGATCCATCCTCGAGTGAAAAAGGCATTGCGCAGTTGAGCGGCCACGGAATAGCCCATCGACGCCGGCCATAAAAGGTTTCCCAGCAGCTTGCCGGCGAAACCGCTGCGCTCCCACACCCCTCGCACCGTCAAAGTAGGCATAGGGCGCTAAATCGAGTGCTCCATCTATTTATCCAACTGGCGCCGCCGACACTAGCGAATCTGACAAATAACGCGCGGCCAAGGCGTAGTTACGCTGAACCGAGGCGTCGCCGGTGGCCGCAGCTGCCAGAGCACGCCGGCCCATGCCGATGCGCTTGGCATCGTCCGATAACAAGTTCGCCAACGCGGCTGACAAAGCGTGACCGTTGGCGACTTCGACGGCGGCGCCTTGGGCTTTGAAATCCTCGGCAACCGCCTGCATATTGGCCATGTAGGGTCCGAAAAGTATCGCTTTTCCGGACCGCGCCGGTTCGAGGATATTATGGCCGCCGACATCGACCAGACTGCCGCCGACAAACGCGACATCGCCCAGCGCAAAAAATTCACTGAGCTCACCGACCGAATCGAGAAGCAAAATGCTCTTTTCAAACAACCGATCATGCGCGGTGATACTCCGGCGGCACCAGCTAAAGCCGCTACCCCGCAGGAGCGCCTCAACTTCGGCAAACCGCTCGGGATGGCGCGGTGCCAAGACCATCGACAACTCAGGAAAGCGTGGCCGGAGCGCGGCAAAACTTGCTAGCAGCATCCGCTCTTCGCCCGCATGGGTGCTGCCGGCGATCAGAAGTTTTTTACCATTCCGCGGCACATCGGTGAATCGCGACGACTGGGGCGCCGCTCCGGCCCATTTGAGACTACCGACCACCGACACTTTATCGGCGTCGGCGCCAAGGCTAACGATCCGCGCCGCGTCTTCGCCGGTCTGCATGCCAATGGCGGCGAACCGCCGCAGGACTTGGCGAAAAAAACCGCGGAATCTTTGGTAGCGAGGAAAGGACCGTGCCGACAAGCGGCCGCTCACTAGAACCGTCGGGATGCCGCGGCGAAAGCATTCGCTCAACAAGTTGGGCCAGATCTCGGTCTCGACGAAAAGCATCAATGACGGGTTCCACTGGGTCAAGGCACGCCTGACCGTCCAGCACAAATCCAAGGGCAAATAAATCACCGCATCGACCCCGGCAAACTTGTGCGCGGTTTCATTTCCGGTGGCGGTGAACGTCGAGAGCACTATGCGCCGCCGGGGATGGCGATGTTTCAACTCGCGCACCAGGGCGGCGACCGAACCCACTTCGCCCACCGACGAGGCATGGATCCACACCGGCCTGGCCCCCGCCATGGCGCGCACCTGAGCCCGCGGGAAATAACCCAAGCGTTGTGCCAGTCCGGCGCTGAATCGTTTACCGAATAATTGCAGCAATGGCAGGAACGGCAAGGTTAGCAAAAACACCATGATGAGAAGGATATTATAGCCTAGAAACCACATGACTCCGCGGCTTCCTAGTGCACCAATTCGACTTCGTTAACTAGGCGATTTTCGAGTAATTGCAGCGAATACAGCCGGCTGTATTCGCGATCCCGCGCCAACAGCTCGTCATGGGTGCCTTCTTCGGCGATGGCGCCGTCGACCATGACGACGATCCGGTCAGCCTTGCGAATCGTCGACAACCGATGGGCGATAACGATGGTCGTGCGCGTGCTCATCAGGGTTTCCAACGCCTCCTGAACCGAACGCTCGGAATCGGCGTCCAGCGATGAAGTCGCTTCGTCAAGGATCAATATCGGCGCATCCTTCAATAACGCCCGCGCGATCGCGATGCGTTGGCGCTGGCCGCCGGAGAGCTGCAAGCCCATTTCGCCAATCTCCGAATCGTATCCGTTGGGCATCGCGGCGATGAACTCATGGGCATGGGCAGCCTTGGCGGCGGCAACGATCGCTTCCATATCGCGCCCAGGATCGCCGTAGGCGATATTGTTACGAATGCTATCGTTGAACAAAAAAGTGTGCTGGGTGACGATGCCGATTTGCTCGCGCAGCGATTGCACCGTGAGCTCGCGAACATCCACGCCGTCGACTAGAATACGGCCGGAGTTGACGTCGTAGAAGCGCGGGATCAAGTCGACCAGAGTGCTTTTACCGACGCCGCTCATGCCCACCAAGGCGACCATTTGGCCCGCTTCGATGGTAAGGTCGATATTTTTCAGTACCGGGGTTTCGCCATAGGCGAAGCTGACATTTTGCAGATCGATTTTGTCCGCGAACGGTTTGGCGGGTTGGGCTCCCGGCTGGTCGCTAATCTCCGGTTTCTCGTCGAGGATTTCGAAGACTCGTTCGGCGCCCGCAAGTCCCTGATGGACCGCCGTGTAAGTCCGGCTCAACCCTTTAAACGGAGCGTACATCAAGAACATCGCTGCCATGAAAGCAAAGAATTCGCCTTGCGTGCGCCCGCCGCCGATAACGCTCCAGCCGCCGTACCAAACCACGCCGCCGATGCCGAACGAAGCTAACAGCTCCATCGACGGCGAAACGATCGACTTGATCCGGCTGGCGCGCAGCGAATCTTTGAAGAGCCGCCAATTCTCCGCCATGAAGCGCCGGTCTTCGTAATCCTCCATGCCGAAAGCTTTGACGATGCGGTTGCCCTGAATGCTCTCTTGCAACAGCACGGTGAGCCTACCGGTGCTCACTTGCCCGCGCTTGGTAAATTTTTTAATGTTTCGGCTCAGTCGGATGATCGGCAGCACGGAGGCGGGAAATACAAAGAAGGCGATGCTTGCGAGCACCCAATCCTTGAGGAAGGCGACTGTGACCAGAGCGATCAGTGAGGTAGTATCTTTCAGAAACGACGCCAACGCATCGGTGATCGCAAAACGCAACAACACCACGTCACTGTTGACCCGGGCGATCAGCGTTCCGGTGGGATGGCGGTAAAAAAACGCCAGCGACAGCGATTGGAAGTGGCGATTGAGCGCATTGCGCACATCGTTGATAATGCGCAGGCCGACATAGTCGGTGAGATAGCTTTGACCAAAGTTCATCAAGCCGCGAAACGCGAACAGACCGATCACCAGAAAAGGAATTAAGTTCAGCATGGTTTGATCGCGTTTGCCGAACACATCGTCCATGATTGGCTGTACCAAAAATGGAATCGAACCATCGGTGGCGCCGAATGCCACCATACAAATCATCGCCAAAACGAAATAGGGCCAGATATACGGCTTTAAGAACTGCAACAAACGCCGGTAAGTTTTCATTGAATTGGGTCGTTCGGTTTTTTTCATGCCATCATGCCGATTGCCATCGCCGCCACGCGGTCGGCGGCGCCCGGCGAGCCCAGGCGCTGGCGCAGCCGGATAAGTTCCTCGACGATGCCCGAGCGCAATTTGTCGTCAGCTAACAACCGGCGGCTTTCGGCGATGAGCCGCTGCGGATTGAAGTCGCCTTGGATCAGCTCCGGCACCAAACGCTTTCCGGCAATTAGATTGACCATGCCGATATGCTCAACCCGGACCAGGAGCCGGGCAATCCAGTACGTGACCCAGGACATGCGGTAGACGATCACCATGGGCCGAGTCAGGAGCGCGGTTTCGAGAGTCGCCGTGCCCGACGCCGTCCAAACCAGGTCGGCCGCCCGCACCGCGTCGTAGCGATCCTGTTCGACCACGGGAATTTTGCTATCGCCAATCAGCGCCGTCAAATCGCCAGCATCGATGGTGCTCGCGCGCAGACAAAAGAATTGAACATGATCGCTGGCGCGCATCTGCCCGGCGGCCGCCAGCATCACGGGCAGATGACGGCTGACCTCGCCGTGGCGGCTGCCGGGCAACAGAGCCACGGTTTTTCGACTTGAATCGAGGCCGTAATGCGCCATTACCGTATCACGGCTTTGACTCGTGGTGACCGTCTCTAACAATGGATGGCCGACAAACTCCACGTCAACGCCATGGCGCCGATAAAAATCCACTTCAAAGGGAAACACCACTGCCATCCGGTCGACCGATTTGGCGATCTGGCGCACCCGTCCGCGGCGCCAAGCCCAAATTTGCGGACTGATGTAATAGAGTACCGGAATTCGCAGAGATTTCGCGACTCGCGCCAGCCGCAGATTGAAGTCGGGAAAATCGATGAGGATCAATAGGTCGGGCCGTCGCTGCATAAGCGCGCCGCGTAGCAGTTGGTAAGCCCGCCAAATATTTTTCACGTTGCCGGCGAGCTCCACTAGCCCCATACCGGTCAGTTTCGATACGTTAAAAAGCTCCTCGAATTCGGTTTTCTGCAGCTGCTCGCCGGCGACACCGAATATCTTGAGCTGGGAATCCTGACGATGCAGGGCGTTCACCAGATTAGCCCCATGAACATCGCCGGATGCTTCGCCAACCACCAGCATGACCTGCTTCGTTTGCTTAGCCACGCGCCGGTTGAGCCGAAAGATTGACCAGTTGAGCGCTGATCATCGAAGCGATTTCCAATGCCCTTAAAGCTTCTATGCCACCGACCAGGGGCGGCGTTCGCGTGCGCACACAATCGAGAAAGGAATCGATCTCGTCGGCCAGGGCATCGCCATCCTTGATCTCGATATTCTCAGCGCGGATATCGAGCCAGCCGGCGCCCGGCTTGGGCTTATGATAAATCTGCGCGCGCCGTTGATCGTAGTCGATGGAGATATAAGCGTCGGGTTGGAAAAAGCGCACCTTGCGTTCACGCTTGATCGACACCCGGCTGGCGGTGACATTGGCGATGCAACCGTTCTCAAAGGTGATGCGGGCATTGGCGATGTCCGGCATTTCGGTCAACACCGGCACCCCCACCGACTCGACCCGCAGAATCGGCGAGCGCACCAGACTGATGATAACATCGATGTCGTGAATCATCAGATCCAAGACCACATCGACATCGGTGCCGCGCTCGATGAACGGCGCCAAGCGGTGACATTCGACGAACTTTGGGTCCTTGATGATGCCTTCGAGCCGGCGAATCGCCGGATTGAAGCGCTCCAAGTGGCCGACTTGCAATAACGCTCCCTTGGCCGCTGCCATCGCGACTAGCTCGTTGGCCTCGGTCAAATCCGCAGTCAAAGGTTTTTCAACCAGCACATCGATGCCGGCATCGAGAAAATCACGGGCAACCTGGTGATGATAGCGCGTCGGCACGGCGATACTGGCACAGCGAATCCGCCCAAACAGCTCATGGTAGTCGGTAAACGCCGGCGCGCCCACCGACTGGCCGATCTCCCGGGCTCGGTCGCCGTCGACATCGACAACGCCGACGAGCTGCGCCTTTTCCGACGACGCATACTTTTCGGCGTGGAACTTGCCGAGATAGCCGACGCCGACAACCGCTACAGGTAAAATTTCCGACGACATTTCAGTATTACTTAAGCGGCGACGGCGACGACAGCGATGCCGGAGGCGTCCGCTGCGCGCAGCAATTCATCCTTTTCGATCAAGATCGCCTTGCCCGCTTCGATGGCCAGCACCGCGCCGCAAACCTGGCGTAGCGCACTGATCGTTTCGACACCGATGGCCGGAACATCGAAGCGCAAATCCTGTTGCGGCTTACTGACCTTGACGACGACGCAGCCCGACCTGGCCAATTGGCCGCCGCGCGCAATCGCCGCATCGGTGCCTTCCACCGCTTCCACCGCGACGATCACCTGGTTCTTGACCACCACCGTCTGGCCGATTCCCAAGCGGCCGATTTCCTTCGCCAAACGAACGCCCGTGGCAATATCTTGCCATTGCGCGGCGGTGGGCGCCCGACGGGTCAGAACCCCTTCCTGTGGGATGATACTGGACAAACAGAAAGTCGAGTCGATAATCCTTATGCCGTCACTGGCCAGTTCATCGGCGATACCGCGCAAAAGCGCGTCGTCGTCGCGGCTTTTAATCCTGGTGAGAAACCGCGCGCCGCGCAGATCCGGGCGAAAGTTGCCCAGCAGTCTGACCTTGCGAATGCCGCCGGCCATTACCGCCTCGGTGACGCCGGCTTTTTGAAAGGTCCGGATAATCTTGCCCAACTGGCCGACATAGATCCAGGTAAACTCGTCGACGCGTTTTTCCAGCGCCGCGTCGGTCTCCTCCCGGTGCGCCAATGCCACCACCGAGTAGCCCTGACGCTTCGCTTCCTCGGCAAAGATTAATGGGAACTTGCCATTACCGGCGATCAAACCGATCTTGCCAACATTGTTCATCGCTGTGGATTAGTAGAAAGCTGCGGCACGGTTGGAAAACCTGGCGATTTAACGGCACACGCCGCGTTCGGATGCGGCGATAAAAGATGCGAACTGCTCGATCTCCGGTAGCGCCGGCAACTCACTGCGGATTTTCTCCAAGGCCGCGGGAATCTTGAGTTTGGAACGAAACGCAATGCGGTAGGCTTTGTGGATGGCGTCTATCTTCGCTTTGTCAAACCCGC
>JBGTCC010000164.1:0-3675 GCA_041749055.1 Thermodesulfobacteriota bacterium
GCAAAGAGCACGGCAAGTTTGAAGACCAGCGGCGCTTGCGCGAGAAGCGGCGCGAGAATTCGCCAGGCGGCCGAGACAAGGAGTAGCCCATGAACGCACCCCTTAGCCAAGAACAGAGGATCGTTCACTTCTTAAATCGCACAAGCTTCGGCCCGACCCCGGACGACATACAAAGAGCCAAACGCATCGGCACCCGCGCCTATCTTGACGAACAGCTCGCGCCGGAACGGATAGCGGACCATGGCTCCGATGAAAAAGTCGCGGGGTTGAAAACCATGCGGCTCAATAGCCGCGAGCTGATCGAACTCTATCCACCGCCAAGACTACAAAGACGGCAGGCCAATCAGCCGGGCGGCATGGCCGGCATGGCCATGGAGTCCATGGAAGGCCCGCGCGTCGTCATCCTCGAACTGCAACAGGCCAAGCTCTTGCGCGCGCTGTACAGCAACCGCCAGCTCTACGAAGTCATGGTCGATTTCTGGAGCAACCATTTCAACATCTACATCGCCAAGGGCGCCAACCGCTGGCTCACGACCGCCTACGATCGCGACACGATCCGGCCGCTGGCTTTAGGCAAATTTAAGGACTTGCTGGTGGCAACGGCAAAAAGCCCGGCGATGCTGTTTTACCTGGACAACTGGATGAGCGCAGATGCCGATTCGCCTGGGGCCCGCATGGGCGGGCCGAACAATCGGCGCCGCGGTTTGAATGAAAACTACGCCCGCGAGCTCATGGAACTGCATACTCTCGGCGTCGACGGCGGTTACAGCCAAAAAGATGTGCAGGAGGTCGCCCGCTGTTTCACCGGCTGGACGATCGTCCAGCCGCAGGGCCAAGGCGTGTTTCGTTTCGAGCCGCGCATTCATGACAACGGCGAAAAGACCGTCCTCGGACAGCGCATCGCGCGCGGCGGGGGTATGGACGATGGTCTGCGCGTGATCGATATACTCGTCAGACATCCGGCGACGGCGCAGTTTATCGCGACCAAGTTAACCCGCAGATTCGTCGCTGACGAGCCGCCGGCGGCGATCGTCAACAGGGCCGCCGAAGCGTTTCGCCAGAGCGAAGGCGATATCCCGACGGTGCTGCGCGCCATCGTCGACGCGCCGGAGTTCTTCGCCGGCGAGCTCTATAAGGCCAAGATCAAGAATCCTCTCGAGTTCGTCGCCAGCGCCCTGCGGGTCACCGGCAGCGAGACCCAGGTGACGCACCAACTGCTGCGCTACTTGGGACGCATGGGCGAACCGCTATTCCTAGCCCAAGCTCCCACCGGCTATCCCGATATCGCGGCCTCTTGGATCAGCGCCGATATGTTGCTGACGCGCATGAACTTCGTCGCCGACCTGGTCGCCAACCGTTTGCCGGGAGCCAAAGTGCCGATGGCCACGCTGAACAATCGCGACGACCTTGTCCGCCGCATCGCGCCGGACTCGCTATCGCCGGCAACCCAAGCCGCCCTGGCGGAGACCGCAGGCCATCACGCCATCGCGCTGCTGTTAGCAGCGCCGGAGTTTCAAAGGAGGTAGAGATGAATTCCTCGCGCCGCGCCTTTTTACAGTCCACCGGTTTGGGCTTTCTCGCCCTCGGATTACCACCGGCGTTTCTCGTCCGCGCCGCGCAAGCGCAGTCGGCAAAAAACAAATCACTGGTCGTGGTGTTTCAGCGCGGCGCCATGGATGGCTTAAACGTGGTCATTCCGTTCAAGGATCCGGCCTATTACAAACTGCGCCCAAGCATCAACCTGCGCGAGCCGGGATCGAATGATGAAAGCGCCATCGATCTCGACGGCTTTTACGCGCTCCATCCAGCGTTGGCGCCGCTCAAGAGCATCTACGACAGAGGCCATCTCGGTTTTATTCAGGCAACCGGTTCGCCGGATAATACCCGCTCCCATTTCGATGCCCAGGACTACATGGAGATCGGCACTCCAGGCATCAAAAGCACGCCGGACGGTTGGCTCAACCGCTGCTTGCTGGAAAATAAGAAAAGTTCATCGCACATTCGCGGCGTCGCCGTCACCGCGCAACTGCCGCGCATACTGGCCGGCCGCGCACCGGCGCTCACGCTGTCGTCCATCGATGAATTTCGCTTCCGCAATGAAGCATTCGGCAAGGCATTGCAGAAGCTCTACGCCAACACCCCGGATAAAGAACTCGGGTTCGGCGCCGAGAATCTCTTTGGCGCCATGTCCGAACTCAAACGTCTCGATAGCAAAATCCCTGTCTCGAGCGAACCTTATCCGGCGGGTCGTTTTGGCACGGGTCTGGCGCAAATCGCCCGCTTGATCAAAGCCGATGTCGATTTGGAAGTCGCCTTCACCGAGATCGGTGGCTGGGACACCCATGCCAACCAAGGCGGCGCCACCGGCCAACTAGCTAACCGGCTGAAAGAATTGGCTGAGGGGCTTGCGGCGTTTTACCGCGACCTCGGCGACCGCATGGACGATGTCGTCATTCTAACCATGTCGGAGTTCGGCCGCACCGCGCGCGAGAACGGCAATCGCGGCACCGACCACGGCCACGCCAACGTCATGTTCGCCATGGGCGGCAAAGTGCGTGGCGGCAAGGTCTACGGCCGCTGGCCCGGCCTGGCGCCGGAAATGTTGAACGAAGGAAGAGACCTCGCGCTAACCACCGACTTCCGCACAGTCTGCGGCGAAGTGCTGACGCGCCATCTTGGCCAGAAAGACATGAGCAAAATTTTCCCAGGGTTTAGCGTGAATACAAAAGTGGGATTACTAACGTAGGGGCGCAAGATCTTGCGCCCGCGCATCATACCGGTGCGACAGTGTTAGTCGCAACCGCATGACCGCGCTCCTGAAAGCGATACTGCAAATCGTACAAGCGCGCATACAAACCGCCGCGTGCCAGCAGCTCCTCGTGATTGCCCTCTTCCCAGATCTCGCCTTTGTGAATGACCAGAATCCGATCGGCGTGTTTGATCGTCGACAGCCGGTGCGCGACGATCAGCGCCGTGCGATTTTGCAGCAGTTCGTTCAGCGCTTCTTGGATCAACCCTTCGGTCTGGGTATCCACCGAGCTGGTCGCCTCATCGAGAATGAGAATTTTCGGGTCGAAGGCGAGCGCCCTGGCGAAAGACAATAACTGGCGCTGCCCCTGCGACAAAGTCGAACCCCGCTCTTGGACTTCCTCGTGGAACCGCTTGGGCAGCTTGTTAATGAACGGCGTGATCTGCGCCCGTGCCGCTGCATCGACCATGCGCTCTTGGCTGATGTGCGGGTCGCCCAGGGTAATGTTGGTCGCGATGTCGCCGGAAAAGAGAAACACGTCTTGCAACACCAGACCTAAATGGCGGCGCAGCTCCTGCTTATTCCACTCGCGGACATCGATGCCGTCGACGAGAATCTGCCCGCTGTCGACATCGTAGAAACGGCACAGCGCGGAGATAATCGAGGTCTTGCCGCCGCCGGTGGCGCCGACCAAAGCGACTTTTTCACCGGGGCGAACTTTAAAAGAAACATTTTTCAGCACCGGATCGCCCTGCTGGTAGGAGAGCTGCACGTTTTTGAATTCGACCGCGCCGGCGAACTTTTCGACGCGTTTGGAAGCAGGCGGATTGTCGATGGTTTCAGCCTGATCGAGCAAGAGAAATATCCGTTCCGACGAGGCCATGGCGGCCTGCATGATGTTGTACTTCTCCGCCAGGTCGCGAATC
>JBGTCC010000165.1:0-11776 GCA_041749055.1 Thermodesulfobacteriota bacterium
GAGCAGCTTGCGCACTGGCGCCGCCACCGGCGTCGCCGCCAAGTATCTCGCTCCCGCGGATAGTAAAGTTCTCGGTATCATCGGCCCCGGCTGGCAAGCGACCTTTCAAGTCGAGGCCGTCATGGAAACCTGCGCTATCCAACAGATCGTCGTCTGGGGCCGCACGCCCAAGCGGCGCAAGGATTTCGTCAAGCAAATGAGCAAAGTGGTCAAGAAAGTGGATTGGAAGGAAGTCGACAGCATCGACGAGTGCGAAGGGCTCTCGGACATCCTGGTGGTGTCGACGGATTCGACGACACCGGTGGCGACGGGAAATAACTTGAAGCCTGACGTGCTGGTCGCCTCAATCGGCGCAAACTCCACAGTCAAGCACGAAGTCTCCAATAGCCTGATCCGGCGCATGGACTTGATTGTCACCGACGACATCGCCGCCGCCAAAGCCGATAGCGGCGACTTGGTCGAAGCCTGCCAAACCCGCATCGCCCGCTGGGAAGACATCCTGCCGCTGGAAAAGTTCGTCGCCGGCGGCGCGCCGCAGCCGCGCCCCAAGCGGATCTTCTTTCAATCCAACGGCATCGCCGACGAAGACCTAGCCGTCGGCAAGTTCGTCCTCGACCAGGCCAAGCGCAAGAAAATCAAAGTGCGAACTGTGAGCGAGATTTAGCGCCACTTATTTTAAATAGATTTCTCCCCGTGGTCGAAATGACAGTTTTGACGGCAACTCGCGCCTGTCATTTCGAGGCAAAGCCGACAAATCTAATTGCCACTAAGTGTCGAGTTGGGTCGACAACCCAGACAAAAGCGTACGCGGCGGTCAACGAAACGGGATTGAGGAAACAATTCTAAGCCAATGGCTAAATTTACCGGCGAACTCGGCCTGCAATTCGTCACCCATTTGGCCAATCACTACAGCCTGCGCGACCTCGTGCGGCTGGCGCAGTTCGGCGCCGATAGCGGCTTCTGCCAGATTTGGGTCAACGACAACATTCGCTACCGCAACCAGATGGTGGTGCTGACCGCCATCGCATCACAGGTGCCGGTTCGCCTTGGCACAGCGATCATGGTGCCGTATTTCCATAATCCCTTGGACATGGCGGACTCCTTCGCCGCGCTCTCGGAATTGTGCGACGGCCGCGAGATCAGCATCGGCATCGCCCGCGGCGACCTCGGCCAATCGCCGCAGCATGTCCAAGCGCACAAGCCCATCGCCGTGGTCAGGGAGACCACCCAGCTGCTGCGCCGTGCGCTCGCCGGCAAAGAGTTGCCCTACTCCGACTTTCCCTTCTTAACGGAATTCTACCGCCTCAATCCCAAAGGCAGATTCAAGCTCGCCTTCAAGCCAAGCGCGCCATTCAAATTCTACGGCGGCGGCAACGGGCCGCAATCGCTACGCATGTGCGGCCGCATCATGGACGGTTTAATCAGCTCAGGAACCTACATCCCGATGCTCAAAGCCGGCCGGCTCGAGGCCATGCTCGCCACCGCCGATGGCGCGGCCAAAGACGTAGACCCTGGGAAACGCCTGCGCAAAGTCTGCGAATTGAATGTTTCGATCTCGGCGAATCGTGAGAGCGCGTTAGACTTTCCCCGGCGCCAAGTAGCGCACTCGATCCTGCAATGGGAAGCGTTGGGCTTCACGCCGGACGAATACGCCAAGATGGGCGTGGCGAGAGAGCAAGTGTTGAAACTAAAAGAAGCCTTCGAGTCCGGCGCCACAGTCGAGCAGGCCGCCACCCTCGTCAGCGACCACATGGTGCGCTGCTACTACGCCGCGGGAATACCGGAGGAAGTCAAAGATCAGATCATCGAACTGGTCGGCGCCGCGGGCCGATTGGGCTACGACCATGTCGCCTTCGCCAAGCTTGGACCGGATTATGATGAGGCGATCAAGTTACTCGCGGAGCAGGTCATGCCGGCGCTACGCTAGCCAAGGAGACGGTTGGTAGGTGCCCTGCCTGCTGCGCGCTATCAATGGCAGCATCAGAATTCAACCCGCTATGGCTTCTCGAACTTCAGCACAAAGCGGTCGCTGCGATCGCGCAACTTGGTTACGCTAAAGTCACGCGTGTCGTCGGCGCGGCTGAGCATCGTCCCTTCGCCGGCGAGTTTGAAACCGGCGGCGGTCGCTTCCCTAACGACCAGATCTTTTTCCACGCGGTGAAAAGTCTTGGCGTCTTGATCGCCGCGGCCGGCCGCAGCCGAATGATCGACGATGCCGTAGGAGCCGCCGCGTTTGAGCGACGCGAGCACCCGGCGGTTCATCGCCGCGCGGGCAGCGCTGTCCAGCTCATGATAATCGAGATGGATGAAGACGAAATCCAGCGAACCATCCTGCGGCAGCGCGACCTGATCGAAGGGACCGTCAATGATACTCACGTTGGCCATGCTAGGGTGCTTGACCCGTTCGTGCAATTCCGGCCGCGGCTTGGCATTGGCCGAGTAGACCACCCCCTCGGCGCCAACCAACTGCGAAAGGATCGCCGTATAATAGCCCCGCGCCGCGAACAAGTCGGCAACCTTGTCGCCTCTTTTGACTTCATAAAACGCCATCACTTCCTGCGGCTTGCGCACCGCGTCGAGCGCGCGTTCGGCCTCAGGGCGATTTTGATTCGCCAGGATGTCGCTGTAGTTCGGTGTCGCCGACGCCGCGCAGCCGACAACCAAAGGCAACGCAATGATGCACGCCGCTTTTTTCGCCCATCGCAAAATCTGTCCCGCCATCGAATTCTCCTCCACAGAGATTAAACCGGTTTGTGGCTTTTTGAAAATCCAAAACCAAGCGATCGTCTACGTTACGTTCTTTGTTGATATTGAACGGGTGATTCCCGCGCCAGTGACTTCATTGATAACCAGCAGCTTATATCTAGGCAATGCAAAGTCTTTACCGTCTCGTTGGCCGAGCCATCATTGGCTGAATGATTGAACACACCGTAAATGCGACGGCGCTTTAATGCGGCCAACATGTGCCGGTTCAGCGACCGGCGCACGCCGCCAACAGTGCCATTGAGAGGACAACGATGCGAGGTCGAAGAGATCTATCACCGAAGCAATTCATAGGCACTCCTTCCGAAGGTGAATATTACGGCTAACTTTAGTGTTTGAAAGGACAAATGCAAGCAAGCAGGCGGGTTTAAAACCCGCCCCTACGTTTCCGAAGTCACTTTTTGTGTTCCATGGCTTCTTTGCGGTTAACCGTCCGAATCCGAAAAACTGACCCTTCACGGCCGGCCGCGCTCCAGCGCATTTTCGACGTCATACTTCATCAGATTCCATATCTTATCCATGCAGCTGGCGAAGTCGGGATCGCGCATGCTTTTCATCGTGCGCGGGCGCGGCACATCGACGGTGACGATGCTCTTGATCAATCCCGGCCGGGCGCTCATCACCGCGATGCGGTCGCACAGCATGACCGCTTCGTCGATGTTATGCGTAACCAGAATCACGGTTTTCTTGTCGCGCTCCCAGATGCGCAAGAGCTCCTCGCGCATGAGCAAGCGGGTCTGCGCGTCCAAGCTGGCGAAAGGCTCGTCCATGAGGATGACTTCGGGATCGTTGGCGAGCGCCCGGGCGATCGCGACTTTTTGCTTCATGCCGCCGGACAGTTCGTGCGGCTGGGCGCCGGCGAAGTCTAAGAGATTGACAACTTCGAGAAAGAACCGGCTGACCCGTTTGTAAATCGACGGTTCTTCGTTGCGAAACTCGGCGCCGAGCGGGACGTTCTCTTCGACATTGCGCCAGGGCATCAGCGCCGACTCCTGAAACACCATCGACACCGGCGACTTGCCGCGTTGGGTGCCGACGAACTGCACCGAACCGGTATCGGACTTTTCCAATCCGGCGATGATATGCAGCAGGGTCGTCTTGCCGCAGCCGGTGGGGCCAATAATGCCGAAGAACTCCTGATCGCGCACCTCAAGGTTGACGCCGCCGATCGCCCGCGTCGTACCCTGAGCGGTGACGAACTCTTTGGTAATCCCGTGAACGACGACTTTCATTTCAAGCACCTCGGAGAATTGGCCGCAAAGAACGCAAATTAGACATAGATAGGAGTTTTCAAAATCAGGATCGCCTACGGCTCGCACAATGCGCAATTCCTCGCTGTGTCATTTCGAGCGCAGCGAGAAATCAAATTTTGCGCCCTTTGCGTCCTTTGCGGCTAACTCTCCTATCCGAGAAAATCTTCCAGCCTGACATTGACCAGCCCCTGGGGCTTTACCGGTTCAAAGTAATTGCGCAGCTCCTCGGTCAGCGCCGGACCCTTGGTGGCGTCGATCAACATTTTCGAGCCGATCCGCGGATGGAAACCCATGTGGCCGCCGGGATTGGGCAGTGGCTCGGCGGTGAGATCGCCGGTATGGCATAACGTATCTGGAATAATGAAGACATCGGATTTTGGATTTACCCGCGTCGACATGGCGTACATGATCGACTGGGCGTTATGCGGATCGATATCCTCGTCCACCGCGATGCCGATCTTCGGATGGAGATAAGGACTCGATAGAAGCGCCATCAGCGCGCTGCGCACCTCGCCCATTTTCCGCGGCGTCATCTGCACGACGATGATGTGGCTGCCGCCGGCATAGGGCAGCGCGACGACGTCTTTGACGTCGATAAAGCCGCCGACATCTTTGATGCGCGCGTAGAGCACCAATTCCATCGGGAAGCCGTCGAGCGGCTGCGATTCGGAGATCGGCCGGCCTCCCTGGAGCGCGTAATAAATCGCGTTCTTGCGCATGGTGATGCATTTAACGTTGATGATCGGATGCTGCAGCGTGCCATGGGTCATGCCGGCATGCTCGCAAAACGGCCCTTCGTCTTCCATGTAGTTGGGCGGCACCTCGCCTTCGATGACGATCTCGGCGTCCGCCGGCACCATGACGTCAATGGTCTCGCAGCGCACCATGTTGACCGGTTCTTGCAGGAGCGCGCCGGTGATATCGATTTCGTCGGTTTCGTAACCGGTCGTCCAGGTCGACGCGATATAGTAGGCCGGGTGATGGCCGATCACTGTGGCAACCGGCATCGGCTTGCCGGCTTTCCAGTATTTCTGCATGCAGATATCGGTATGGCGTTTGGGATGAACGAAGATGCCCATCTTCTTCGGCCCTTTGATATGGTCGCGCTGCAATGCAATGTTCTGCGTCCCGGTTTCGGGATCCTTGACGAATTGCATCGCCGAGCCGATGAACGGCACACCGCGGTCGCTGTCGGAATGAACATGAATCGGAATCCGTCCCAGATCGGCGTCGTCGCCTTTCCAGATGATCTCTTTGACCGGGCCGTCTTCGACGATCTTCGGTTTGATCAAACCTTTTGCGATACGTCCGCCCAGCTCCGTCAACGCTTTGTCCTTGGTCGTGCCCAATCCCAGCGCCATCTTTTCCCGGCTGCCGCACATGTAACTGACCGCGGACCAGTTGGGATAGCCCTTGAGATCGTGGAACATGGTCGCCTTGCCCTGCTCGTTCTCGCCGCGATAAGCGAGGCCGGCCAAGTTGGTCAGCGGATCGACTTCTTTTTTAATGTCGAGCAGCAATTTGTGCTCGCGGATCAAGTTGATATAGCTGCGCAAGTCCTGGGACATCGTTTCAGCACTCCTCATTGAATTTGTAGAATGGTTGTAATGCAACCCGGCAGTTAATTGCAATCAACGCAGGGTTGGGCCGGCCGAATGTTGGCGGCGCCGGGAATCTGTTTCCAAAACTCGAGACGCGCGACCCGTAACCGCGCTTCGCGCCCTATCTCCCGCCGAAGACCTCATGAAAGGTTTTAGCGTAGCCCTCGAAGTTCTCCAGTACTTCAGCGGGCGCGAAGGCTGGTTTGATGCCTTCGATGAAGCGCGCTTGCTCGGGCGGCGTGTCCGTGCGGTCGGGGATGCGGCTCATGCCGCGCACCAGCTCCTGGCCGCGCTTCGACAGCACGAAGTCGATAAACAGTTTGGCGGCGTTGGGATGAGGCGCTTTGGCGGAGATGCCGACGGGGTGAATATTGGCGAACACTGGGTTTAAATAAACCCAATCCACCGGCGCGCCGGCCGGTTTCATCGTTTCGAAGGTTTGCGAGTAGGCGCTTAACGCGCCTTTGAATTCCCCGGCGGCAACCAGCTGCGCAAGGATCGTCCGGCCATTGCGCAGCCCGACCTGTTTGGCGAGCTCGCGCATGAAAGCGAGCCCCTTCTCTTCGCCCATCGCCTTGATCATTGTGCCGAACCACTCATACGCCCGCGTATCGATGCCGATATTGCCCTTCCACTCTGGCTTCAGCAGATCGTTGTGCGTCTTGGGAACGCTCGCCCGCGGCACATTGCGCGTGTTGAAGCCGAAGGCGGAATAGTTGGTGTAGATCGAAGTCCAAGTTGCCTGCGGATCTTTGTAGCCGTCACGATAGAACTTGCGTTCGGGCGAATCGTAAGTCGCCAGCATGCCGCGCTTTTTGAGATTGTAACCGTAAAAGCTCGTGCTCATTACCACGTCAAACAAACCGCGTCCGGCGCGTCCCTCGGTGAGAATCCGTTCCATCAATTGCGCATCGGTCGCCCGGTAGAAGGTCGCTTCAATTCTCGGATAAAGCTTTTGGAAGTTGTCGGTCAAAGTTTTCGTATCGGTGGCATTGAAGGCCGCATAAAACATCAGCTTGCCTTCAGCCTCGGCCAGAGCCTTAACATCCTGCGCCCAAGCCACACCGGCGAATTGAAAAACTAACGCCGCGACCACCACGCACGCCACAAGCCTTGAACCTTGAACGTTAAATCTTGAACGCTTTTTCATGGCATCTCCGCCAACAGCCGCCCATAACCCTGCAATGGCTCGTTCAAATTCAGAATTTTCTTGGTCGCCCACACCTGCGCCGGGATACTCGACAGCACGGTGGTCTTCAAATCCTTCTCCAGCATCTCGATCACCGGCAGGTTATGCCAACCCGCGCCGAGCATGTAGATGCCGTCAGCCTTGCCGCTGTCGAGAAAGACTTTCTTGGCGAAGTTGTAGATCGCTTCCGGCGATAGTTTACCGGCGTCCTTGAACGGCACCTCGATGCCCTCCATCGCCTTGACGACAAAGCCGTCGTCTTCAAGAAACTTGGCAAAGCGCTGATTCATTTCGCCGGTGAAATAGGTCACCCCGACCAGCTTCTTCATGCCGAGCGCGCGAAACGCATCGACCTGCGCGATGGTCGCGACGGTGACGGGAATTTTATATTTCGCAGTCAGCGAATCGGCGATCTGCCGGTCGGCGCCATGGCCACGCACCATCGTCGGCGGTGCGCCCATGATCATCACGACGTCGGCACCCAGCTCAGCCAAGCGGGCAACTTTTTTTTCGGCGACAGTCAACGCCTCCTGAAGCTCCTTCTCGTTGCCGGCGCGAACGCCGGCGTGAGCAGGTATGAAACCGACACCTTCAGGCATGAGCTTGATGAAGCTCTCCATCGACCCCGGCCGATAAGTGGGTTTAACCAATCCAACAATGCCGCGTGATCCGTAGTACATATACTCGACGCTCGCTTTCTGAGCTGACTATCCGCTCGAATATCGTACTCACTTCAGCTTATCAAGTGATGCGTCAGTGAAAAACCCTTGGGCAAAAGCTGTAAGAGATTGTTTGATCGCGAACGCTTGGCACGCGACAACAGCTTGCGTGCTTCTGGGCGCTAACCCACAAGCCGTTTGGCGATGCCGCGCCAAGCGCAGCTTCACGGTCGACAAACAATGAGTTTTTCAGCGAGTTTCGGACAGACGAGACAACCGGCCTTGGTTCTTTGCCAAAGGCATTTGAGATTGGGCGGTATTTATACTTTTAGTTAGTAAAAGACGATAATTCGCATACCGAGCGGTTGAAACGCACACCGGAGACTTTCTTACCGCGCTGCAAGTCGTGATGGCAGCTTCAGTTGACCTCCAAAACGAACCCCCGGCCGTCGGTGACCGCCAGGTGACCCGTCTCGGTTTTAGCGTAGTGGACTCTCTCGATATCGAGGCCGGCGGGAAGCACGTTGACGATGTGCCGACCGTCGACCAGGGAAAAAATTCGCGTGCGAACGCCGGTGCGTCTGTCATATTGATTGGTATTGGCGTTGAATATGAACGTGTAACCTTCGATCCGCAAAAGGTTTTGCTGCACGTCCGACATTACGGTACCGACGAAATGGCGGCGCGCCTCACCGTCAAACGAACGCCGGGTGATGATATGGACTTTTTCTCCCTTTTCGAGAATCAACCTATCCCCCTTTTAGCGTTAGCGCGCGTGGCAGAAGATTCGATCTGCCGAACTCCACCGCGGATTTCTCCGCCTCCCTGCCCGCGCGATCATAGCTTACACAGCTATTTTACTGTACCCGACTTGCCGACCGAGTCAATTTAATTGTTTTTGTCGCACCATCGGCCATGGACTCAAAGACTCCGTGGGCCGCTCATCCCGTGGCGCGACAGAAAATTCAGCGGCCCATCCAATCGACCGACACAGCGGTTCCACGCGAATCCACCTTGCGAATTCCAACGGCGACACAGCCCGCGTAGCCGTTCGCGACTGGCTCTATCTTCGTCACTCCGATCTCATTGGCAACCGCCTTTTCGACCACGGTGCCTCTAAAGAAGTTCGGGTTATTGCGCGTTTGAAGACTGGCGACGTTGTCAACGTTATCAGCGCGGCGGCATTGGGCGGTGATCGGCGAGGTGCTTGTACAGCGCGATCGTCTCGGCATCGCGCGGCAGCTCTTTGATCGCCGCTTCCATCGTTTCCGCTGTTATCGGCGACGGCTCGACACCTGTGAGTTTTTTAAATTCTTTGGCGAAGCCAGGATCTTTCAATGATTTCACCATGGCGTCGCGCAAAATATTTACCAGCTCTTTAGGCGTGCCGGGCGGCAAGATATAGGGCCAGCGCGGATAGTCGAACGCCCGATACAAATTTAGCAAACGATGCTCCTTCTCGCTTTTGGCAAAGCTATCGATTTCGGCAGTTTCACGCGAATAGGGTGAAATGTATCGCCCCTTGGGCACGGTGATGATGGTTTGAAAGTGCATCTTTTCCATGAGAGATGGATTCTGTTGAATCGTTGCGCTCGACATCGACCCGCCGTCGACCTCGCCCTGGAGCAGCGCCACGTCGCGCTCCGGCGATGAATAGCCGACGACGAATTTGGGCTCCTTCAAGCCAATTAAGTACGCGGCGATGCGCCCATTGATGTAGGTGATATGTCCCACCGAATTAGCGCCGATGCGGATGCCCGCAGCGGCGCGGAGTTTCTCGACGCTGGAGAATCCCGCCTCTTTGCGGGTGACGAACGCGGTCGGACTGCCGCTTTCCGTGGAGCCAAGATAGATGAGCTTGTCGAGATCGTAGGTAGTGCCTGCCAAGCCAAGGGTCGGCCCGGCTACCAGGACGTTGCCGACGGCGCCGATCGTCAGCCCATCCGGTTTAGCGCCGGAGTAAATGTAGTTTATCGCTGTTCTCCCAGCGGCACCCTGCTTGTGCTCGATAGTGATGGTCGGTTCGCCGGGGATATATTTTTTCAAATACGGCATTAAGGCGCGAGCCTGTAAATCGCCGTAACCGCCCGGCGTTCCACCGCGGAGAATCGTCAGGGTCTTTCCCTGATAAAAAGCGCCATCAGACCAGGCAAATCCCGGTGAGGCGCAGGCATAGATCCACAGAATAGCGACAATAAACCTCAGGGAGCGAAATGCATTTTTTGCCGGCATCTATTTTGTCCCCTTTGTCGTCGAAAATAATTGCCCGGAAGCGCCGGCGGACTCGCAGGCAGATCATGCATTCACATATAGTCGAAACGCAATACACGGTCGCAGCATCGAGACTCGTGCCAAATGCCGCGAAGTCTGCCACACAACGATTGCATCAATGATCATCGTTGAACGGCAGACCAAATAAAACCTATTGAGCGGTTGTCACGGCAGCGCCAATCTTGTTATTGGGATAATTGCCGGTACGCGAACCAGGTTAGAAGAACCGCAATTCGAACGGCGACTTTAGGAGGAAACCAATGAATATTCAGTTAAGCGTCGGCATGGCGCCCAATCCGCGCACTTGGCCGCTATTTGACGGCAGGGTGAAACCCGATGGCATCGACCTGATCATGTCGCCGGTGCACGCTTCCGAGTTATTTTGGCGCCAGCTCCGCTTTGCCGACTTCGATCTGTCCGATATGTCGTTCTCGTCACTGCTGATCGCCATCGCCCACGGCGATAAGCGTTGGGTCGGTTTACCGATCTTCACCACGCGCCGGTTATTTCATACCGGCATCCTGGCCCGGCGCGATGCCGGGATTGACACTCCGGCCGATCTCAAAGGCAAACGGGTCGCCGTCCCGGAGTACCAGCAAACCGCGGCGTTATGGACGCGCGGCGCCCTCGAGCACGAGTTCGGCGTCGCACCGAAAGATATGGAATTTTGGATGGAGCGCAATCCCGAGCACAGCCACGGCGGCGCCACCGAATTCACTGCGCCGCCGGGCGTGACGATTCATCAGATCCCGCTCGGCAAAGACATTGGCTCTATGATGCTTTCCGGCGAGCTCCAAGCCGCGCTGCATTATCTCGTCAACCAGAATCTCGTCGACCGCAGCAGCGCCGACCTTTGGCACCACCCGGCGATAAAATATCTATTCCCGGACCCGAAAGCTGAAGGCGTAAGGTATTACAACAAGACGGGCATCTATCCGATCAACCACTGCGTCGTGCTCAAACGAGAAGTCGCCGAGCAGCATCCTTGGGCGATTCTCAATCTTTATAAGGCCTTCGAGCGCGCCAATGCCATCGCCGACGAACAACGAATGGAACATGTCAATTACTACCTTGAGACCGGCCGGCTGCCGGCGGACGCAAAAACTGCCCTGGCAACGCCGTTAGTCCAATACGGCATCAAGGCCAACCGGCGGGTGTTGGAAACCGCGGCGCAGTATTCGGTCGAGCAGGGGTTGACGCCCCGGCTGCTCAAGCTCGATGAAGTATTTGCCCCGAGCACCATGGAGCAGTAGCTCCATGGCCGCTATTTAATTGCTCGATCGATGGAATCCCCAACCGCTCAACGACGATGACGGTCACAACCTTCAGGTGACGCGATGATTCTAATCACCGGTGGACTTGGGTTTATCGGCCTTCACACCGCAAAACGTTTCTTGGACGTCGGTGAGCAGGTCGTGCTGACTCGGTTTCGCATCCGGCGCGAACTCGATTTCATCAAAGCTGAGATCGGCAAGCGGGCGTTTATCGAGACCCTCGATGTCACGGCGAGCCACGACGTAATCGATATCGTGCGCAAACATAAAGTCACGGGCATCGTCCAACTTGCCGTGCCCCGGCCTGGGAGTTTTATCGGCGGCGGAAGATTACCGCATGAACGTGATGGGATTTTGAATATCCTCGAGGCCGCACGGTTGTCCGACGTTCACCGGGTGAGCTTCGCCAGCTCCGTAGCCGTCTATGCCGGCCTCGCCGAAGGCCCTTTCCGCGAAGACGCGCTCGTTCCCGTGCATTCCGGTAATGCCACGGAGACATGTAAATAAGCTTTGGAATTACACGGCCTGCATTACGCCGCGCGGCGCCCTGGCGACCCAGCTCGTCCAGATGGCTGACCAATTGTCGCAGCGGATCTTCAACATCAGCAGCGAAGCGCCGATGAAGTACCGTGAATTTGTCGAGCTGGTGAGAAAAATCGTGCCCGGCGCCGCAATCGATTTGCCGCCGGGTCACGGCCCGCGCCCACCGGCCGAACTCTTACCTGCACATCACCCGGCTCAAGCAGGAAGTCGGCTACCGGCCCGA
>JBGTCC010000166.1:0-4254 GCA_041749055.1 Thermodesulfobacteriota bacterium
GCGAGCCATTCGCTTTAATCGCTAAGGGTCAATTCCCCGAAACAAATTTTACCACGAAGTGCTTCATGAGCTTACGCTCGCCTACAGAGCATGAAAATGGTTGGCATTCCCATAACATGATCCCCAATTCGTCATTCCCGCGCACGCGGGAATCCAGGTTTATTCTGCTCCGAATTAGCCTGGATACCCGCTTTCGCGGGTATGACGGAGCCCCGCAGGCTCTTCGTTGTGCATATCATCCCCTTACCTGTATTTTCGAAGGATGTTGCTGATTAAAGCAAATTCCACAGGTCCTTGATTTTACGATTGAGGGTCCGTTCGCATTCCGACTCCCGGCCGTCGGTGTAGATCTGGGTGGCGGAGAGGCGGAAGACCAGCACCCGGGCGGCCTTGGCGAGGCGCAGAATGAAAGTGTTGGAATCTTCTTCGAAGATCACGTCGGTTTCCACCGCGGGGTCGGCGCGTGTGGCGATCTCCTGAGCCCAAGCGCGAAGTACGGGAACCGCGGCGACGCCTTGCTCGATACTCAACATGATGTGGAATCGGCGGCGAACTATTTCTTGTACAGGCCGTCGATGAAGCCGCTTTGGTCGAGCTCGCGAATGAATGACGCATCGATGAACTGTTCCGGCTTAACGTTTTTTGCCCGCGGATCGCGTTCAGCGAGGTCGTCGATAACGGTCTTGAGTCCTTCGACGCTGGGGTACTGTTTTCTAGGATAGAGGGTTTCGTGCATGACGTTTGCCCAGCTCTTTTCAAGAATCTCGCGATCCAAACCACTGCCCATATATTTGCCTAGCGCCCGAATGGTCGATTCTTTGTCGGTCCACATTTTGTGTACGGCTTCGACGTGGGCTCTGACGTAGCGCCGTACTACGTCGTTCTGTTCGCGAATAAACTTCTTGGTGGTCGCCGCGCCGGTGTGCTGAAACACGAGACCCATTTGCGCGACATCGGCGATCACCGACATGCCGCGCTTCTCAGCGATGAAACTTGACGGGGGATTGATTACCGCGGCGGTTACCCTGCCGGTCTGTAAAGCGCCCAAGCGCTCAGGTCCGCTGCCCACCTGAATCAGAGTGACATCCTTGCCAACGCTGAGTCCGACCTTTTTCAAGGCGAAACGGGCGATTGAATCGGTGGCGGAACCGAACCGGCTAATGGCGAGGGTGCCGCCCTTGAGCTGCTCGATGGATTTTACCCCCGGTTTGCCCATCAAGACATAATTTAGCGACGTGATACCCGCGGCTACGAATATTGCGTCGGAGCCGCCGAGAACGCTGCTCACCAGCCCCGGCCCAGAGACTTGTGTGATCGGCACATCGCCGGACACCAGTGCGAGGATCGCGGTGGAGCCGCCGGTGAAAAAAATCAATTCGACGTCCAAACCGTTTTTGGCGAAGATGCCGCTATCTTTGGCGACCCAAGCCGGCAGTTGGTCAGCGCTAATCGCGCTATAGCCGACGTTTAGCCGGGTCGGTTGGGCCGTAGCGTTTGGCGCGGGCGACAACTGAGCTGGGAGCAGCGCGACCACGAGGTATAAGAAATTTCTAAATGTCATGGGCTTCCACCTCAATTAAACTTTGGAAGAAAACTGTACAGGAGGGCTGGCCGCGAAACAAGAAAGCCCCTGCCGGTTGGCAGGGGCTTTCTTGTTCATTCGCTCGTTAAACTCGTTGCATCTATTCAGCGTACTTTTCAGCACGGAATGCCTTGTGACAAGCGCCACAGGTATCCCCAACCGCTTTCATCTTTACCGCGATGTCGGGGTCGTTTTTAGCTTTCGCCGCCGCCGCCAATTCAGTAGCCGCTTTGTTTAGGTTCTTGGCGTGACTGGCAAAATCGGCGGATTTTTCCCAAATTTCAGGTTTGGCCTTGGTTTTCCCGGTACCGCTGCCGGCCGGGAAACCGCTGACAATGCTATCGGAGGTGCCCATGAGATCCTTAGCTTTGGCTTCAATCGTCGCATAGTCTTTCGCCTCGACGGCCGCTTTGATCGCTTTAACGTCGGCACTTTGCGACTTCATCAACTGTTGCCGTTTTTCAGCCTGGGCCTGAGCGACGTCCTGGGTGGCGGGGCCAATCGCGAGAAAACCAAACAACGCGCCAGCGAGAATTTTCTTAACCATAATTACAGTTCTCCTTATCTGAAGTTGAAATTTTGCCTTAGCTGCCGCTATTTACTTTTTTAACTGCGTTCAATAAATGCTCGGTGGATAGCAGGTCCTTTTCGCTATTGCTAGGGCGAATATCGTAATATTTGATCACCCCTTCTTTATCGACGATGATGTACGACCGTTTGGCCAGACGTCTGGCTTCATCGTAAACCCCGAAGGCCTGCATGACTTTGCCATCGCGATCGCTGAGCAGGGGATAGACGATCTTAGCAAAGTCGGCGAAGGCTTTTTGGGAGAACGGCGCATTCATGCTAATACCGACAACTTCGGTGTTTTGTGCCTGGAAGAGGGGAAAGTGGTCCGAACCGGACGCTTGTAAGTCCTTGATTCAAGTGGGGCTGAAGTCGAGCACATAGAAATTGATTAGGACATTTTTGCCTTTGAGGCTGCTGAGTTTGAGCTTGCCGCCTTTGCTGCTGTCGAGCTCGAAATCCGGGGCTTTGTCGCCTAAGCCAATGGCTCGGGCGTTGCTCCAGGCGCAAAAGATCATGGCGAGAGTGACTAGGAGTGAAGCGAACCGAGCGCCATTGCGTTTCATAAAAGTCTCCTTTCACTTGGACGTTTGTCTGAGAGTTCCATTCAAAAAAGTAGCTGCTTTATCGCTTAGATCTGTGATCGAGTCAATCCCTCTTTGGGGGCTGTTAAAGGCTGCCCCGGTTGGGATTATCTCAGCCCTTGGCGGATCGCCAATACCGCCGCTTCGGTGCGGTTTTTGACGTCGAGTTTGCGAAATAACGATTTCAAATGGCCTTTGATGGTCTCCCGCGCGAGCTGGGTGATTTGACCGATCTCGTCATTGCTCAAGCCCTCGGAAACTAGCTTGAGTATCTTGAGCTCTAACTCGGTGAGCGCGAATTTGTCAGCGACATCGTCCGGGCGGCGGGTGCCGTCGTAGTGCGGCCCAACCGACATGTCGCCATCCAGCGCCAGCTGCGCTAAGTAGGGCGACGACGATGTTTTGCCGGCGTGGATTTTTTCTAATATGTCGATGAATTCATCGCGGTCGGTGTCCTTTAAAATATAGCCGATGGCACCGGCACGCAGCGCCGAACGAATTTTGTCTTCTTCATGATGCACCGATAGCATCAGCACTTTGGTCTTGGGTGAAACCGTAGTGATGAGTTTCGCTGCCTTGATGCCGTCCATCTTCGGCATGTCGACGTCGAGCAGGGCTAGGTGAGGTTGGGTCTCTCGTGCGCCGAGCACCGCCTCTTGGCCATCGGCGGCTTCGACGACGACTCTGATGTTGGTGCCGGACTCTAGGAGGATTTTCAAACTCTGGCGAAACAGTCGTTCGTCGTCGGCGATCAATAGGGTGATCGGCATGTGCTTGCCCGGGTTGGCCGTTCGGCTTGATGGCGCTGCGGTTTGATACATTCGATGCCGCTAACCTTAGCATGGCTTCATTACTAAACAATGGTCTTTGGGATCTCGACGGTACGACGAAATATGGATTTTCGCGCCGCTCTGCCAGGCGGGGGTTTGATCGCCGTAATGGGGCGACCCTGGGTGACCGGATTGTCCCGATGCGAGAGCGTAGCCGGAATGTTCCGGATCGTTAAAGTCGATGACATAGCGCAGTGCGGCGCCGACAGTCTGGGAATAGGGATCGGCGTGGCGATAAAAGCCCAGATTGACCGTCATGCCATCGCCGCCCGCGGCCATCGGCCCGAGTGAAATTGCCGGCCTCAGAATGCTCAGCCTGCCCAAGGCGTGGTTAAGCGATAGTTGGTGCAGCTTGCCCCACTGCCAGCGTTCACAGTCCGCGCCGAAGGTTTGGCGCAATTGGGCGCATGCGTCGCTTAGCGCTTGGCAAACCAGCGCTTTTCTCGGCCGCGTGGCAAACCAACAGGATTTCTCATCGCGCCAGATTTTGTCGGTCGGCGCGATGCACTGATTGAGAATTTCTGTGTAGGCGCTGAGCAATTCGTCGCCGAGCTCGTCGCGTAATAGGTTGGCCAGCAGACGCTGATGGAAGACGTGAAAGATCGCCGCCGGTACGCTCGTCGCGGCGCAGTTGCCATCCCAGGCGAGCAACTTGGCTGCGGCGTCATGGAGGAGACCGTCGCCGCCGGGA
>JBGTCC010000167.1:0-3542 GCA_041749055.1 Thermodesulfobacteriota bacterium
ACGCCCATGGCGTTGGCGATGTTCGCAGCGGTCAGCGACAAGCCGCTCACCGAGCCGACGTGGCGCGGTTCGACCGCGTTGAACATGCCGCTCAAGTTGGGCGACTGGAAAAGCGACCAGCCTAAACCCAACAGCATAAGCGGGATCACCACACCGGTCTGGCCACCAGGCCCATCCAGCCGCGAGAATCCGATCATGCTCAGCATGGTGATTGCCGAACCGACGGTGCAAAGCATGCGCGAGCCAAGCCGGTCGGCGAGCCAGCCGCCGATTGGCGCGAGAACAACGATGACCAGAGAAAAGCAGATCACCGTAAAGCCGACCTGCGTCGGTGTGTAGCCGGCAACCCCTTGGAGATAAAACGGCAGCAAGAAAAATGTCGAGGTGTGCGACAACGATACAAAGAAATGGCTCAACAGACCGGCGGTGAGCAAGCGGACTTTGAATAGCGACAGGTCTAGCAGCGGCGCCGGATCGCGCCGCTCGAAATGAAGCAGCAACAAGAGCGATGTGACCGCTACCACGCCGGCCAGCAAAGCCGGCCAGCCGAAGCCGCTCTTGGCCACCTGCTGCAAGCCAACGACCATCGCCACCACGGTCGTGAGCAATGTCACCATGCCAATGGGATCGATGGAATAGTCGCGCTTCTCGGTTACGGTCTCGGGGAGAATCTTCCAAGCCATGATGGCGGCGGCGAGCGCCACCGGAAGGTTCATGAAAAAAATCCAGCGCCAGCCGATGGTATCAACTAAAAAGCCGCCCACCGACGGGCCGGTGATGTAGCCCAGGTGAAACGACATCGACATCATGCCCAGCGCGCGACCGCGCCCTTCTTTGGCGTAGAGCGCCGAGGCGATGGCCCGGCCATTGGCTAACACGAGTGCGCCGCCGATGCCTTCGACTGCGCGGAAGCAAATGATCAACCATAGATACGGACTCAGACCGCAAGCTACCGAGCCGACGCCAAGCATTATGAAGCCAAGCGTATACAACCCCTTGCGGCCAAGCTTGTCGCCGAGTCGCGCCATGCTCAGAACCAAACCGACAATGGTTAACTGATAGGCCAGTGGAATCCATTGCACCGCGGCCATCGAAGTGTCGAAGTACAGCGAGATCGTCGGCAGCGCGACGTTGACCGAACGCGAGTCGAGGGCGCTCAAAAACTGCCCAAGACACACATTGGCGAGAGCGAGCCGCTGAAGATTCGGAGTCAAAGTTGTTTGCGCCATTTCGTTGTTTGCCGTCCCGAACGTTCAGAAACTCGTCATGAGTCGTGGTTCAGTTCGGAAAGATCCCTCTCTTCGTTCGGGATGACAACTGTTCAAGTTCTGTTATTTCGAGCGAAGCGAGAAATCTATTCCACTCCCAAACGCACAACGCCATGAAAATGAACCATTACCCGGGTACCGATTGACCTAGCTAACCTACTTGGATAGCTTGACTGACAGAGATATTCCAGGCCGAAAGAACAATCATGAGCAAACTCGCCATCGCCCAAGTTCAGTCCACCACCGACAAGAACGCCAATCTGAAACAGGCGTTGCGGCTTATCGATGAAGCCAAGAGCCAGGCCGCCGAAATTATCGCCTTTCCCGAATTCCTAATGGCGTTCTCACCTGGAAGCCAGAGCGCGGCAGAGTTAACCGCGGTGGCCGAATCCGTCGACGGCCCGTTTATCGCCGCTCTTTGTGAATCTGCCAAAGCAGCCAAGCTTGGTGTCCTGGCGGCGATCTATGAATCGAGCCCGATAGCCAATCGAGTGTATGACAGCGCGGTTTGGATCGACGCCGCGGGCAACATCGCGTCGGTCTACCGCAAGCTCCATCTCTACGACGCCTTTGGCTTCAAGGAGTCGGACAAGTTTCACCCCGGCAATGACATCGCACCGCTGGTCAGCTTCGGCGCCGCTCACTGCGGCACGATGATCTGTTACGATCTACGATTCCCCGAGCTAGCGCGAATGCTCACGCTAGCGGGCGCTAACATATTGTTTGCGCCCTCTGGCTGGGTCCAAGGCGATCTCAAGGTCGAACACTGGCAGACCATGATTAAAGCGCGCGCCCTGGAAAATGGCTGCTTCGTCATCGCGCCCAATCAAGTGGGCAACATTTACACCGGCCACAGCATGGCGGTGGACCCGCTCGGACGCACAATGATCGATCTGCAAGAAAGGGAAGAATTAGCGGTAATCGAAATCGACCTTGCCTTGGTCAATGAAGTGCGGGAGAAACTACCCCTATTGAAAAACCGCCGCACCGACGTCTATGCAAAGCATGGCGGGTAAAATTCCAAGAGATTTCATCACGATGGCACGAAGGACACGAAGGTTTCGGACGATAAACGTTCCGAACTTTGTGCTCTTCATATCCTCCTTCGCAAATACCTGTACTTGGGGATGATCTGCGTAACGAGGAGGCCACCGATGTTCCGTCATACCCGCGAAAGCGGGTAACCAGGCTAATTTGGCGGAGAACGAACCTGGATTCCCGCCTGCGCGGGAATGACGATTCGAGCACAGGAGCGTGTGGAGGGGAAGCCAGCCAATTGCATAGACTGCAGACGAGCGTAAACTCATGAACACTCCTTCGGAAAATACACGTGCAGCGATGATCTGCGCATCGATAACGACTCTCTGTTCCGTCATACCGGCGCAGACTCGTCATGCCGGCCTGCGCCGGCATGACGAGTCTTGCGGTGAAGCCTTCCGTTCGATCGCGATGAAAAGCGATACCGAGGTATAAGTTTCCCTGTTAAGGAGCGCTACATTGATCGTCAGCGAAGATTTTCAAACCTGAGGATTAATGCCAGGGAGAGGGATCATTTGCACAACCCGAACGGCGGAACCGCGCAGTGCCGCAAGCCACTTGGCCTGCTCATGTCGGAACTGAATCAGCTGGTATTCCGATAACGATGCTGTCCTAGGAATGGTTAACGATAAGTAATCGAGCTTCTCACCATCGAGGGCAAACTCAAAGTGGAGATGGGGCCCGGTGGCATAACCGGTCTGGCCGACTTCACCAATGACATCGCCCATGTTGACCCGCCGCCCCTCTTCGATGCCCGCCGCAAGCCGGGACAAATGCGAATAGCTCGAGGTGTAACCGCCGGCATGTTTGAGCTCCACCATAAGACCGTTACCGGGGCGCGCACCGGCAAACTCGACAGTGCCGGCGCCGATCGCCACAACTGGCGTTCCATGAGCGGCCTGATAATCTATCGCTTCATGGGGGCGCAGCACACCGCTGATCGGATCGCGGCGGGCCAATTTGAAGGACGAGGAGATCCGCTCGAACTTTACCGGCGCCGCCAGAAACGGCCGCGGCAACAAGTGACCATCGGCGTCGTAGTATTGCAACACACCGTCGCTGCCTGTGAAACCGAAAGCATCGAGATACCGGCCGCCGTATACCACGCGCGCTGCGGCCATCGCCGCCGATGCCACATGGCCATTGAGATATTGTTTTTGCGGCACAACAAACGATACTTCATCACCGGCAGCCAACTCGGCCAACAGATCAATCTCGGCGCTAAACACTCGCTGC
>JBGTCC010000168.1:0-2924 GCA_041749055.1 Thermodesulfobacteriota bacterium
TCGGCGACCCGGCGTGCTGTGCCCACCGGCGTGCTGCCGCGGCGGGCAACATCGTCGTCCGCGCCGCACAGAATCAGCGTCGGCACTTTGACTTCGCCGGCCTTCCCCAAGGTATCCCAGGTAAGCCGCGCATCTTCGTGGCGGCGAAACATTTCCACGGTGCTCTGCCCCGCCCACACCGCGTCGGCCAAGGCGGCAACCACTTCGCCATGTTCACGATAGAATTTTGGATTGAAAGCCATGCTGTCGTTCTCGATGTAGTTACGAATATAGCGCTCGAAGCCGATGGCGCGGATTTCTCGTTCCGTATCCGGTGAAAGACTTCGCTGACCGCCGGCAAGAGTTTTCGTCCCGGCGCCCGAAGCGGCGATCGTCAACGTTGCCGCTAAATCGGGCCGCTCGATCGCCAGCGCCTGCATGATCTGGCCGCCTAGAGCAAAGCCCACGGCATGACAGCGAGAAATGCCGAGATGTGCCAGCAGCCCAAGGCAATCCTGCGCGAACTGCGCCACCGTATAACCATCCTGGGGCTGGCTGCTTCGGCCAGTGCCGCGGCAATCGAAGTTGACGGTCGTGAAGCGCTTCGATAGAAACGGCACGACGCCGACGTTCCAGGTGTCCGCTGGCCACCAGGAGGCCGGCGCGAGCAGCACCGGCTCGCCGCTGCCCCGCGTTTCGTAATAGAGTTCCACCTCAGCTAATTTTGCGATCGCCATATTCCCGTCCCATCGACTGGATAACGTTTAGTAGCCTGATAGTTCACTGTCAACCGATTATGCGCCGCTTGACAGGCTATCCATCCCTCTGCCACTGTTCGCTTACAAAATCTTTTATAGGGGAACGCTTATGTCCAACCCATTTGTCGATTCTGTCCTCAAGGAAATCATCCACCCCGGCGTCGTGCAGTTGATGAATACGCGCTTCTTCACCGAGCTGCGTGCCGGTAAGCTGTCCATGAAGCGCATTCAAGGCTTCGCCGTGCAACATTATCTATCCAATCACGTGATCAACAAAGGCTTGGCGTTCTCGATGGTGCGCAACGCCAACAACCAGGCGATGTACGAGCAGTTCACCGAACTATTCACCGAAGAGCAGTCCCATCCCGGCCTCATGCGCCGCTTCGGTCTGGCCACCGGCCTCACCGACGCCGACTTCGACGACGGCATCATGATTTTTGAATGCGTCGCCCATACCGGCGCCATCGTCCGCGGCATGCTGGTCGGCGCCCTGGCGGAGAACCGCGTCGGCGCGTTGGTCAACGAAACCATGGTGCAGCGCTACTCCGATGAGTTTAACGAGGCATTGGAGAAACACTACGGTCTCGACAGCCGGGCGCGAACCTTCTTCGCGGTGCACGGCAAAGTTGACGTGGAACACACGGCGATGGCGGCCGATACCGTGGCGAAAAATGCCGTCACCGACAACGATAAAGAACGAGTCCGGGCCGCGGCGAAAAACATGGTGCGCTTCAAGATCAACAAGTTCGACGGCATTTACGATACCTACGCGTAAATCAGCTTCACGTCTCGGGTTTCCGGTTCCTTAAAGATATAGGAGTGCGGCTCATGAGCTTGACGAAGAACACTTTCGTAGTCATGTGCGCGTTAGTTTGTGTCTTGCAGCGCGCTCCGTCGGAACTTCAGGCCGCCGACAAATCCGCCAAACTCACCACCTTCCGCATCGCCTATGTCTCGCGCAGCACCCTCGACATACCGTTCATCATCGCCCGCGACCGCGGCTTTTTCCGCGAGGAGGGCTTGGAGCCGGAGTTTATTTTCATGAAGGCGATTCAAACCGTCCAGGCGATGCTCGCCGGCGGCGTCGACTTCGGCACCGCCACCGGCACCGCGATCAGCGCCGCGGTCAACGGCGCCGATGTCCGCGTCGTCTTTGCGCTCTCGGACAAGCCGTCGTTCGATCTGATTTCCACGCCCGCCATCACCGGCGTGGCTCAACTGCGCGGCAAGAAGATTGGCATCTCGGCGCCCGGATCGCTGACGGAAATCATCGCGCGGCAGATTCTCATAGCCAACAAAATCCCGCTGGATCAAGTCACCATGCTACCCCTCGGCACCAGCGACATCACCTGGGTTGCGTTGAAAGCAGGCACCATCGACGCCACTATGCTGCAAATACCGCAAAACTTTATCGCCGTCGACGAGGGCTATCGCAGGCTCGCCGCCGGCGCTGATGTCTATCGCGCCGTCCAGGGCGGTCTGACGACGACCAAGGCAGTTATTAACGACAAACCGGAACTAGTGACCAAAGTCATCCGCGCCACACAGAAAGCGCTCCGGCTGTTCCGCAACGATAAAAAGTATGCCACCGACTTTATCCGCGGCCCGTTCCTTGATATGGGCAAAGACCGCGATAAATACGCAGAGCGCGTCTATGAAGCCGCGCTGGGTTACTTGTCGACAGCCGGCACCGTCGACGACAAACTCCAGCGCGAAATGATCGCCACCGCCGCCCAACGCACCAAGCTCGCCCAACCGCCGGCGCCGGAGCGGGTCTTCGATTTCAGCTTTGCGCAAAAAATTTCAGACTCGCTCAAATGACCGGCTCACGATCCAAATCCGCCTCGAACGCTGGGAACCACTGGAACGACTGGAACTGTTCCACTTGTTTCAATTGTTCCAATGGTTCCAATGGTATGAAAGAAGGAATGTAAATGAAATACAGTACGGAACGAATATTAACCACCCACGCCGGCGCCTTGCCGCTGCCGGCGGATCTTAAAGAGCTGCACAACGCCCGCACGGCCGGAGCCCCGGTCGACGCGCAAGCCTTTAGCAAACGCGTCACCGGTGCCGTCGCCGATATCGTCAAGAAACAAATCGCCTGCGGTCTCGACATCATCAATGACGGCGAACAGGGCAAGTCCAATTTTTCCCGTTATGCCCGCGACCGATTGAGTGGCTTTA
>JBGTCC010000169.1:0-3418 GCA_041749055.1 Thermodesulfobacteriota bacterium
CGAAATTCGCCCCTATGGTATCCGGCTTCGTCCCGGCTATCGTATCGCGATCCGCATCTCCGGGGACGACGGCGACCCGCCGACGCATCATCTGCACGGCACAAGCGGTCCGCTTCCGCGTCGGCTTGTTGGAACAAGATCTCCAGTTCGCGGCGATCCAGCGTGGCGAGCACTTCCTGGCGGGTGACCAGGTCGCCTTCCTCTTTGGTGAGCGAGTTGAGTTTGGCGGTCAGCTCCGAGCTAACCGCTACGATCTCGGCTTTGATGCGGGCGTCGTCCGTGGAGACATACCCGGAGGTCCGCCACCACACACGCCGGACCCGCCAACGACCGCGATGGCGGCGGCCAGAGCAACTAACATCTTCCAGGATTGCGGGGTCATAGCAAAAACCGCGCGGCGAAATAGCAGTAACGGCTGTTCAAGAGTTCAAGGTTCAAAGGTTCAATCGGAGGTTCTGTCCGATTCTGACCTTGATTTTTTGAACCGTTGAACCTTGAACGAATATTCTAGTAGCCAAACCCATAAAGCCGCGCGCAGTTATCCCACAAATATTTTCGTTTACTCTGATCGCTGAAGGGCATATTCAGAAAACTCTCCACGGCGTGGGGATATTTCACGTCCAGGTGCGGGTAGTCGGTGGAGAATACAATATTGTCTTCGAGTCCAAACTCGGGGATGAACTTGGCGACATGCTCGTCGCATTCCACCGCGCCCCAGCATTGGCGCTGAAAGTATTCCAGCGGTTCGAGCTTCATTTCCGGGTGTTCGGCGGCGCCGGTGAGTTCGGCGTACTCGCCCATGCGCCACAACAGCCAGGGCAGCCAGGAGCAGTTGCCTTCGAGGTAGGCGACTTTGAGTCTTGGGAAGCGCTCCATCACTCCGCCGTAAATCATGTCGGAGCAGGCGAACATGTTGGCCATCGGAAACGACAAGGTATTGAACATGGTGAAGCTCGGGATGAATTCCGACAGCGCCGGCTGCGGCAGAAAAACCCGGCCGGCTTCGTGAAAGCCGATGGGGATATTCAGCCTCTGGCATTCGTCCCAGAGCGGGTCGTAGTAGGGATCGCTCCACATTTTACCGTTGACGTGGTTCGGGCGCATTAGCACGCTGCGGAAGCCCAGCTCTTTGACGCAGCGGCGGGTTTCTTCGACCGCGGACGAAACGTCATGGGGCGCGACGATGCCGGCGCCGTACATGCGCTCGGGCGCGACTTTGCAGAAGTCGAACATCCAGTCGTTGTAGGCCTTGGCGATGGCGGCGGCGAGATCGGGATCGAGATGGTCGACGGCGAGGACGAACAGGCCGCGGCTCGGATAGAGGATCGCGACATCCAAACCCTCTTTGTCCATGGCGCGCAGCTGGGCGATGTTGTCGAAATCGCGCGCTTCTTCTTCCTGATAGCGTTCGTGCAAAATCTTTTCGCGCAGCGGCCGCAGTGCCGGATTGGGCTTGGGCGTCGGCCGCGGCATGACCTTGCCGTCGACCTCCACGCCCAGGTCGCGTTTGTGGCGGTTCAAACCGATGGGCGCGCGATCGAGATACTTCTTGTCGATATATTTTCGCCACAGGTCACAGGGTTCCATGACATGCATATCCGAATCCATGGCTTTGAAACCGCTTTTCATGATTTGCTCCTAGAGAAGTGTTTGGCGCAGTCCATCGAATAACAAAGGGGCAGGCGGGTGTCAATTTGAACGAAGAAGAGGTGACTTTCGCAAACGCGCAGAGGCGCCAAGTTGGGAGAATTTGTCATTTCGACCAAAGGGAGAAATCTCTATTAGATCCCTCGCATTCACTTCGCATTCACTCGGGATGACGGACCTCGGTCCGTCACTTAGCGTCATTGCGGGATAATTTCTTAAATCCCTAGTTTCTCCAAACATCCGCCGCAACTCGCTGAATCAGCTCCAGCTTGCGCCACTGGTCATCTTCGCTAAGCAAATTGCCGACGATGTTCGATGAGAAACCGCACTGCGGGCTCAGGGCGAGTTGTTCCAAGGGAATGTAGCGGCTGGCTTCGTCGATGCGTCTTTTTAAGTCTTCCGCCGATTCCAATTCCGGGACTTTGCTGCTGACCAAACCCAGGACGACAATTTTATCCTTTGGGACAAATCTCAATGGCGAAAAGTTGCCGGCGCGCTCGGTGTCGTATTCCAATAGAAGGCGATCGTGATGCAGGCTGTTGAATAGCTTTTCAGCGATAGCATCGTAGCCGCCCTCGCGGTGCCACATGCTGCGCACGTTGCCGCGGCAGAGGTGGATGCCGAAAGTGACGTCGATAAATCCGTCGATCACGGCGTTGTCGGCGGCGATCGAGTCTGTCATTCGCCGTATCGGATCGATATCCAAGCCGCGCATGCGCTCTAGCGACTTCGCGTCGACATAGGCCGTATAGCTCGCATCGTGCTGGATGTAGGGACAACCCGCTTCGGCTAATTGCCTGACGATTTCGCGTTCGATGGCGATCACGTCGGCGCCGTACTGCTCAGCGCTGGTATAGATGCCGGCGGCGTTCTGCCGCTGAAACTTCTCGCAGATGCGGTCGGTGGCGATGAGCGTCACTTTGACCGGTTTCTTAGTCAGCGCCGAAACGGATTGCCATTCTGTCAACGGCACGTTCTGGGCAAGTCGCAACCGCTCAACGATCGGCCGCCAATATTGCAACGCCGGATCGGTTTTTCCCGAGTCCGGCACCCATCGCTGCAAAGCTTCGCCGCCAACCGTGCGGCTCTCCTGAAACTGCATGGTTTGTTTCTTGGGAACAAATCCCGCGACCGATTCGACGAAGCTGTCTTGAAAGTTGAGCCGGCGATATTCGCCGTCGGTGAGGATCGAAAGACCGTGAGACTCTTGTTTCGCAATAAGCTCTTTGACGGCCTCATCTTGAATCCGCGTCAATTCTCTATCGGAGATTTTCCCGTTGCCGTGGCGAGCGTAAGCGTCTTTGAGTGCTTGGGGGCGGAGTAGACTGCCGACTTGGTCGACGCGAGAACGTTTTGTTACGGTCGGGGATATGTCTTGGTTCATGGGTTGGCTCGTTTATGAAGGTTCCCCTGCCCATGTAAAATGGCACGCAGGTAGAGTGAGACGTTGAGCGGGATTAGGCGCCGCCTTCCAGTAGCCTGAAAGCGGGTATTCCAAGTCCAAGAAGGTGCACCCGCAGTTCATTGAGCACTTCTTCCTGTCTTGATGCGAATAGAAATCTTGCGTGTGAATCGTAGTATATGGCTCGGACGCCGAGGGTGTGGAGTGATCTCATCTTTGCTCGCATCACCTCGCCTGGTTTCGCTTGGCGCGAGAACGACTGATCGAAGGCGCAGACCAGATTGTGGCGTTTCGTCTCTCGGGCAATTCGATCGAATGAGACATGCTGCTTCCCGCCTTTGTGATTGATCCCAGTGTCTGGGTCTAGGA
>JBGTCC010000170.1:0-4036 GCA_041749055.1 Thermodesulfobacteriota bacterium
CACCGGGCCACCGAGGACACTGCGCTGACGCAATCGCTTGAGAAACTCAGACGAATCCAGGCCAGTCTCGCCAATATCATAGATGACGATATTGGTCTGGACTCTTTCCGGTTGAATGCGAATGCGCGGGATGTTGGCCAATCCTTGGGCCAGCAGTTGCGCGTTGTCGTGATCGATATATAACCGCTTCGGTCCCTCTTCCAACGCTACCGCCGCAGCGGCGGCAATCACGCCCACCTGACGCATGCCGCCGCCAAGCATCTTGCGGATTACCCGGCAATGCTCGATGAGATCCCTGCTGCCGACGATCATCGACCCCACCGGCGCGCCCAAACCTTTGCTGAAACAAAACTGCACAGAGTCAAATTTCTTGGTGAGCTCGGCGACGCTTTGGCCGAGATGCACCGCGGCATTGAACACCCGCGCGCCGTCGAGATGAACTTTCAAACCGGCATCGTGAGCCTTGTCGCAGATCGCGTGGGTCAGTCGGGTTGGATAGACCGTGCCGCCGGCCATATTGTGCGTGTTCTCCAAGGCGACCAATGTGGTTTGGGGGCGCGTGTAAGTTTTCTCCCGAATCGCCGGCGCAATGTGCTCCCAGGTCATGATGCCATCGCCAGTCGGAATCACCCGCGGCAAGACACCGGCCAACGCCGCCATCGAGGCCATCTCGTAATTGTAAATGTGGCCCGATGCTTCACAGATTACTTCCTGGCCGCGCTCGGTCTGCGCCATGATGCAAGTCAGGTTGCCCATGGAGCCGGAAGGCACGAACAGCCCCGCCTCACGGCCAAAAATCTCGGCGGCGCGATCCTGCAAACGATTAACCGTCGGATCTTCGATGTAAACATCGTCGCCGACCTCAGCCTCAGCCATGGCGCGCCGCATGGCCGCAGAAGGCTTAGTAACAGTGTCGCTACGCAGATCGATTAACTTGTCGTTCATTGTGTTAGGCAATCTTCATACCCCTGTCATTTCGAGGAGCACATGCGACGAGAAATCTAACCGTCTGGTGCAATCAATGAGAGAGATTTCTCCTTGCGGTCGAAATGACACGCCGCAAGATCGATCCCCGATTTCACGCATTGAACCTTGAACTTTTGAACGGTTGAACCGCTATTCCAGCCGCCCTTCGATCTCGTGAATCACTTCCCCCGTCAGCTGCGGCCGGACAAAAGCATTATAAATGCAGTCATTTTGCAGCCACATGATATCGGCGCGCTGGCGCACCGCTTCGCGCATTTCGTTTTGCAGCTTTTCTTCCATGCAGTGGCGCTTGATGACATCGGTGACCATATCGCCATGGCCTTCGTCGTGATATTCATGGGCACGAAAAAAATCCAGGCAATCGACGGATATCCATGGGTAAAATTTCTCGATCGCTTCGCGCTCCTCTCTCATCCGCTTCGGCCCGCCGCCTTCAAAAACCAAGCCCGTGCCGATGGCCACCGCCCAATGGCTCTGCTGTACCAGCGATACATACATCTCCAGTGCGGCGCGGATGCCGGGCAACGGCTCGTAGTTTATAATATCGTCGCTGGCAATGCCCAAGCCCTTGGCGAACTGCACCCAGAGCTCGCGATGGCTCGGGTACTTGCCGCCGAACAGATCCTCGCCCTCCTCCTCCACCATGTTTTCCAAAAGCATCCGGCGCAGCTCGGGAATTGGACACTTGTGATAGCGGATGCCGAAAAATCGATGGATATTACGAAACTCATGAAACTGATTACGCGCCCACCACTGCAATTGCTCCTTGGTCAGCCGCCCGCTTAACAGCAACTGACGGATCGGATGGGGCCGCGGGTGGCGCTCCTGTAACGTCCGTTGCAAGTCCGCAATCAACTCTTCAGGTCCAAATAAGCCATCCATAACTCCTCCAGAAGTTCCGAATTCCAGTGGCGCTCAATATATCCAACAACCAATGAGTTGACCAGGCCGGCGGCCTTTTCGATGTGGTAGCTTTTCCGACGGCTTGAACGTTTTGAACGCCTTGAAAGATTTGAACACCCAGAGGTCAAATCCGTTATTGTTTTCACCCCCACCCTTGTACTAGCATAATCCTGTGATCTCGCTCTCGCTTAGAAGACTGACCAAGAAGTTCGGCGCCATCGGCGCAGTGGACCAGGCCAATCTCGATGTCAACGCCGGCGAGTTCATGGTCATTGTCGGCGAGAGCGGCTGTGGCAAGACCACCACGCTGCGGCTCATCGCCGGTTTGGAGAACCCGGACAGCGGCACGATTTTCATCGGCGGCGTTCCCGTCAACGACGTGCCGGTGGGCAAGCGCAACGTCCAGATGATTTTTCAGAACTACGCCCTGTGGCCACACATGAAAGTCTTCGAGCACACTAGATATTCAAACCTCTCCTTGCCACTGAAGGTGCGCAAATGGTCCAGCGAAAAGATCGAAGAGTTTCTGCGCCCCTTGGCTTGGAAAATCGGCATCGAGGAGAGCTTTTTCAAGCGTAAGCCGACGGAACTGTCCGGCGGCCAGCAACAGCGCGTCGCTCTCGGCCGCGCCATGGTCACGGCGCCGCAAATCATGTTAATGGACGAGCCGCTGAGCAACATTGATCCGCCCAATCGTTTGAAGATGCGCCAAGAGATCCTGTCATTTCACAAAGAAAATCGCCTGACGACTCTCTATGTTACCCATAACTTGGCCGACGGCATTGCGCTCGCGGACCGCATCGCGGTCATGCATGCCGGCCGATTCGAGCAGGCCGACACGGTGGAAAATCTCACGCGCCATCCGGCGACCGAATATGTCGCCGACTTTTTCAAAGCCGAACAGTTTAGCCATCGCTTCACGGCGACCTAAAGGTGGACGATGAGAAAAACCCTAGTCCTCTCGCTGCTGTTACTGTCGCTCTTACTGACGCGCCAAGTACATGCCGCCTGCCGCGAGCTCGATGTCGCCCGCAGCTGGTTAAACCCCGCCTACGCCGCCGAGCCCGATGTGACCATCGAGTTTTTCGGCCATAACTTTTTCCAGATCACATCGGCCAAAGGCACCAAGGTCATCACCGACCCGGTGTCACCGGGGTTTTACCCGACGCCCAACGTCTCGCCCCATGCGATCACGGTCGGCCGCGAACATCCGAACCACAACTTCGTCGAGATCGCCAAGAATCGCCCAGTCGTCTTGCGCGGCCTGGGCAATTACGGCGCCGAGTGGAACAAGGTCAGTACTACCGTCAAGGACATCTTGATCTACACAGTGCCGATCTACCAACAGCAATACGGCAACGCCCTAAAAGGCGCCGCCTTCGTCTTCGACTTGGGCAACATCTGCATCGCACACCTGGGCGACCTGGCGCACAAACTGACCGAAGAGCAGATCAAGGCCTTCGGCAAGGTCGACATCGCGCTCATCCCCATCGGCGGCACATTCACCATGCCCCCAGACACCGCCAGAGAAGTCTTGCAGCAGTTAAAGCCCAAGATCGCCATTCCCATGCACTACCGCGAAAATACTTCGCTGTTGGACATGTTCGTCAAAGGCTACCCGAACAAATACTTGAATAACTATAAATCAACCTTTAGCAAGGCGGCACTGCCGGCGCCCACCCAGGTGGTCGTCTTCACGCCGTGGCAGATGCGTGATTATCGCTGAGGAACTCGATGCAAATTGCCGCCACCGCGGGGTCCGAACTGAAGTTTCGTCATGCCCGCGAAAGCGGGCATTCACCCTTTTTTTTCCGTAGGGGCGGAGGAAGCCTGTCCTGAGTCAACTAAGGATGTCCGCCCTCCCCTTGCATTCCCGCTTTCGCGAGAATGACGATAATTTCGGGAAAACGCTTTGAACGAAGCGCAGCGATTGAACGGCTTGAACGTTTTGAACCCCTAAGGGCGCTTCATGAATCGCCCCTACCCTGTGAATTCAATCACATCCAGGCCGCGTTCCTTGTCGGTCACCCACAGCAGACCGCGATGGTCTTTGACGACATCGTTGGTCAGCGGCGCCGCGACTCGATCGCCAGGTTTGGGAATGAAGTAACCTCGTTCCTTGGGATCGGCCGGATCATTGATATCG
>JBGTCC010000171.1:0-2249 GCA_041749055.1 Thermodesulfobacteriota bacterium
CGCCGTCTATTACGTCGTCGCCACCGCCGAGGCGAGTTCAAATCTGGCTCGTTACGACGGCATGCGCTTCGGCCACCGCGCCAACGCCAAGGACCTCACCGAGACCTACATGGTTAGCCGCGACGAAGGCTTCGGATCGGAAGTAAAGCGACGCATCATGCTCGGCACCTATGTGCTCTCGGCGGGTTATTTCGACGCTTACTATTTGAAAGCCCAGCGCGTGCGCACTCTCATCAAGCAAGATTTCGCTGAAGCCTTTAAACGCTGCGAGGCAATTGTCACACCGACCGCGCCGACAACAGCATTCAAGATCGGCGAGAAGACCAGCGATCCCTTACAAATGTATCTGTCCGACATCTACACGATCTCGATCAACCTGGCGGGCCTGCCAGCGCTATCGCTGCCCTGCGGCTTCGACGGCGACGGCATGCCGATCGGATTGCAGATTATCGGCAAACATTTCGACGAAGCCACCGTGCTGCGAACCGCCTATTCCTACGAGCAAACGACGAACTGGCACAAGCAAAAACCGACACTTTAGATAATGGAAATTGATTATGGAAAATAAAAGACTAGCTCTAGAGGGCCGAATTCCAACTTCCTCGATTCTCCATTCGCAATTCTCAATTCTCAACTCCCGATTTCGGAGTCTCCGCCAATGAGATACGAGCCCGTCATCGGCCTGGAAGTCCACGCCCAGTTGCTCACCGCGTCAAAGATCTTCTGCGGCTGCTCGACTCAATTCGGCCGCAAACCCAACGCCAACACCTGCCCAATATGCTGCGGTTTTCCCGGCGTCCTGCCGGTACTCAATAAAAAAGTTGTCGAGTTCGCCATCAAAGCCGGTCTCGCGACCCATTGCCAAATTACCCGGTCGAGCATTCTCGCGCGAAAAAATTATTTTTACCCCGACTTGCCCAAGGGCTACCAGATCAGCCAGTACGAGTTGCCGGTTTGCAGCGACGGTCATGTCGATTTCGAGTTGAACGGCGCAACCAAACGGGTGCGCCTGACACGCATTCACATGGAAGAAGATGCCGGCAAAAATATCCATGACGCCCATGGCGATTCGAGTTTGGTGGATTTGAATCGTGCCGGTGTGCCGCTGTTGGAAATCGTCAGCGAACCCGACCTGCGCACCACCGAAGAGGCCGGCGCTTATCTGCGCGCGCTGCGGACGACGCTCCAATACCTGGGCGTCTGCGACGGCAACATGGAAGAAGGCAGTTTCCGCTGCGACGCCAATGTTTCCATCCGCCCCGCCGGCACGGAAACCTTGGGGACCAAGATCGAAATCAAGAATCTGAATTCATTCCGGGCAGTCGAGCGGGCGCTGCAATTTGAAATCGAACGGCAGAGTGAGACCCTCAACGACGGCGGCAGGTTGGTTCAAGAAACCCGCCTGTGGGACGAACATCGCGAGGAAACTCGCTCCATGCGTTCGAAAGAATCGGCGCACGATTATCGCTACTTCCCCGATCCCGATCTGCTGCCATTGGTGATCGCCGAGAGTTGGATCGACGAGATCCGCGCCCAGCTACCGGAACTGCCGGCGGCGCGCAAGAACCGCTTTGTCAGCGAACATGGCCTGCCGCCCTACGACGCCGAGCTGCTCACCAGCCGCAAGGATGTCGCCGACTATTTCGACAGCGCGGTAAAAATTCACAGCAACGCCAAAGCGCTGAGCAACTGGATCGTCGGTGATCTGTTCCGCGTGCTAAAGGAGCGCAAGCTCGACGACCAGCTCTATATCGAGAACTGGCCAATCCCGGCGCAGTATTTAGCCGAGCTTGTGCAACTGATCGATCAGGGCAAGATCAACGGTAAGATCGCCAAAAGAGTCTTCGAAGCGCTGTTGGATGGGAGCAAAACACCGCAGCAGATCGTCAGTGAAAATGGTCTAGAACAAGTGTCGGACTTGCGGAGCATCGAGACGGCCGTCGATCAAGTGCTCGCGGCCAATGCCAAGCAAGTCGAACAATACCGCGCGGGTAACGACAAAGTCGTCGGCTTTCTGGTCGGCCAGATCATGAAAGCAACCCAGGGTAAAGCCAACCCGCAAAAGGTCAATGAAATCCTGCGTGAAAAACTAGCAGCGGCAGGATAAGATTCATTGCCAGCGTGTAGAGTTTTATGTTCTTGAAGAGCCATCTAGCGAGTTAATTTTCCCTCGTGGGGATGGTTGAAAACCCTCGCCCCTTCGATCCTTCGGCCAAGATCAGGACAGGCTAAGCCCAGCACCTGTGGCA
>JBGTCC010000172.1:0-6072 GCA_041749055.1 Thermodesulfobacteriota bacterium
TTACCTTTTCTTGGCTTCCCAGAACGAACTTTGTTCTATGGCCCAGCGGCTGAAACGCTCGATCGCGCTGCCGATCTTTTACTAGATTTACCGGAGCCGTTTTTCCTTTCCATCCACCTACATGACCCACATAGTCCCTACGAAACGCCTGCGCCGTTTCGGGGTAAGTATGCTAAACTTGATTATCGAGAAACCGAATTGAAAATCTCTTCAGACAACGCCGCCCGCTATCCGCCCGCGTTGCAACCATACGTGGACGCTCATCGAGACCATTATGATGAGGCCATCGAATATTTGGACTCTGAGTTGGCGCAATTCCTACAGGCCATCGGAGATAATCCGAAAACTCGCAACTCATTATTGATTATCACCAGTGATCATGGGGAATCCTTCGAGCGCGGCTTCTTCATTCACGGTGAAGACTTGTATGAAAGTTCCGTCCATGTGCCGCTGATCATAAAGTATCCCAATCAGGATCGGGGGAAGAAATTGACTCTTCCGGTTCAATCGATCGACATCGCGCCCACGATCCTGCGCGTGATCGGAGTCCCCATCCCAAACTGGATGGACGGTCGGCCGGTGACACTGGATACGAACATGGAAGAGCGGGAAACGATTATGATCAATTACAAAGACCCGGATCGCTTGAGATTTTACGATTTACCGACAAAGTTGGCGATTCGGCAGCGGCAATACAAGCTGATTGTCAGTTGTGACATCAACCGTGCGGAACTCTACGATCTCAGCAAAGACCCGGAGGAACGATCGGATTTGTCGAGAGCGAAGCCCTTCATAGTCAAGACTTTATGGATGAGATTGCGGCAAGCCTTGGCCGATAAGCAAAGTACCGCGCAAATGGTTTGTCCTTTTCGTCCGAGTGCGTAAAAGGCATTTAATATCGAGGTGTGGAGGCTGAACAATGCGAACTATTGCGGCACATGTGGTTTTCAAAATATTGGCTACCATGACCGCATTCCAACTGGGGGTGGCAAGTCCTGCGGTGGCCTACGTCGATCCCGGTACCACGGGAATGTTATCGCAGCTCTTATACGTCGCGTTCTATGGCGCGCTGGGTGCGTTCATTTATTTTCTGCGATATATCAAATCGTGGGTTGCCAGGGCGAAGACTGTTCTCGCAGGTTTGTTTGGCCGGAATTCCTAATTTGTCCCATTTTATTTTTCGATCTCCGCGTAAGCGTGTGGGTGTTTTTTGAAGTTGTGTATGGCTGAGAACCGCGCCAGGATTGGCTTTGCGGGGCTTGCAGAGGAGCAGAATTTTGGCATGATTTGCGGATGCCAATTGCTACCAAGCCCAAAGGAGTGCTCGACGCATACCGAATTCCCGGTTTTCGTGCGAAGGCTCGTCTTCGCGGTGTCTTCGGTGACCCAAAGCGCGAGTCGTTACACTGGTCCGGCGCTCAAAAAAACTCTGTGCGGTTTTTGTGGGCGAGCATACTGGGTCTTCTACAACCGCACCCGGCGGCAGGTCGCGATCTGTCGTGCGGCGACATGCGCATCTATCTCCATTTCGAAGTGCGGCGCGTGGAATGCCGGAGTTGCGGCAAAGTGAAACGCGAGCGGCTGGACATCGTGGCCGACAACCCGTTTTACACCAAGCGCTTCGCCTATTACGTGGGGCGGCGCTGTCGCGCTGCTACGATCAAGGACATCGCCGAGGAACTCAAGCTGGACTGGCACGCGGTCAAGGAACTCGACAAGCAATACATGACGGCCCAGCTCGCCAAGGCGGGCAGGCCGGGACCGAAGGTGATTGGCGTTGATGAAATCTCGACTCACAAATGCGATGAACCTAAAAAATTAGTCCAAACTCTGCGAACTCTGTCCCTCCGTGGTCAATACTTCTTCACACGAAACTCGGAAGAACCAGATAATCATGATCGTTACCGCGGCGCGAGCAAAGCAGTTGTATTCAGTCTGCCACGAGCCGTTAATTAAACCATGGCGACGAAATCGATCTCCACCAACGCGCCGCGCGGCAACTCGGCGACGGCGACCGTCGAGCGCGCTGGTTTCGCCTTGCCGAGATATTCCCCATAGACTTCGTTAAGCGCCGCGAAGTCGGCCATGTTTTTCAGAAACACGGTCGCTTTGACGACCTTGTCGAGGGATGAGCCGGCGGCTTCCAGCACCGCTTTGAGATTTTCCAAGACTTGGCGCGTCTGTTCCGCAATGGCGCCGGCGACCAGATTGCCGGTTTGCGGATCGATGGGAATTTGCCCGGCGGTGTAAACGAGCCCGCCGGCTTTGATCGCTTGTTCATAGGGGCCGATGGCCTTGGGCGCTTTGTCGGTGCTGACGGTTTCTCGGATCATCGTAGTTCTCCTTGTCTCTCGGCTTTCACGAGCTATAACATGAACCCAATCCGGTGCAACAATGTTCGGCCTGGACAATCGCTGGCCTGCTCGCTTGAACTTCTCGGTCCGGCTGTGCTTGACTGGCGAGAAACGATGAAACTCATCACTGCCCATAAAATATTGATTACCAGCGCCGTGATTTTCTTTATTTTCTTCAGCGGGTGGGAATATCGCAATTACGCCGCCGGCGACTCCTCGGCCGCGTGGCGCAGTGGGTTGTATCTGATTGTCGCCGGCGGATTCGCCGTCTATCTAATGAATCTCAAGCGGTGGTACCGCTAGAAAAATCTTGGCGATGGAAACCACTCCCTTTCTAGTCGAAATATCCGAAGCCGAGATGCGCCGCGAGCGGCGGAAGGCGCGGGAGTTGCGTGGGAGCCAGTGGTGGAAACGCAAGCTGGCGAGCGGAGTTTGCCACCATTGTGCTGGCAAGTTTGCGCCGGCGGAACTGACCATGGATCATCTGGTGCCGGTGGTGCGCGGCGGCAAGTCGACTAAAGGCAATGTCGTGCCGAGCTGTAAACCCTGTAATAACCAACGCAGCCACCGGCTGCCGTTCGAGGCTACTCCTGGCGATTAGCCATTCCAAATTCCAGATTCCATATTAGATACTCTCGATCACGGAGCAGTCCGAGATATTTGCAATATGGAATGTGGGATTTGTAATAGAAAAAGCCCTTGCCACCACGGGCGGGCTTCAATAGTATGCGTTCCAGGGAGGGCGGAACCATGGTAAGCGACACATTTCTAGTGCGAACGATGTCGGATACCGTCGAAACCGATATTCAGCGGGTTCTAGTCATCGCCAACGAGCTTCTGCCACGCTACAACCTGCCGCCGCTGAGCTTCGAGCAGTTGCGGAAGATCGCCGATGGCCCCTTCGATCTGTTCTTGATCCCGCTTATTTTCGCCGCGGAGTACTCCAAGGACCGCAATCTGTCATTCAACGAAGCCAAACGGGTCGAGATTCGCCGCGTTGCTTTGGAGATCGCGCGCAAGCATGGCTACGACGTCAATCCACCGGATTTCCAAAATGGCATCGAGCAATCGTTAAAGGAAACCAAGGCAGCCGGCCTGCGCAACGTGCTAATGACCACGGGCGGGCGGCGCTATAAGCATCAGGCGATGGAGAAGGCCGGCATCGGCGATTATTTCGAAGAGATCGTCGACCGGGAGCAAACCTACTACGCCAAAGAGCAGGGCTTGTATTACCTCTACCGCAAACAAAAAACGCCGCACATACGCATCGTCCTACTTAGCGGCACGGCGAACTACATCAAAGCCGCCAACAACGCCCATGGCTGCAAGGTGGGCGACACGTTTCTCGAAGTGATTCCCATCGCTTTTTCGACCGAGCATTCTTATAACGACGAGGAGACGCTCAACGCAGCGCGGCCCAAGGCCGTAATTCATGGATTCGATGAACTTCTGCCGAAATTGAACGAGCTAGCACCCATCGGATAAATCCACGGTCGCCCGCTTACAAGATGTTCACGGCGCGCGCGGCTAACGGCGCAATGATTAGAAGCGAGAGTAGAGACTGCATCATCATCAAAATTTTTGCCCAGCGCGCCAACACTGGCACGTCGGTTGGTGAAAATGCCGTGCTCGTATTGAAGGCCAAAAACAAGTAATCGATGAAATTGGGCGACCAGCGCTGTTGGCCGGTTTGTCTCAACGCTTGGTCGCTCATGGTCATCTGGGGAAAGAGGAACGCCCCTTCGATATGTCGAAGCTGTGCGGAAAGCGGCTCGCGGGATTTAAGTGGGTATTAGAAACCGGCGGCACCGCCAAAACCAAAAGCCCGTTGATGGCTTCAACGATCGCGATGCCGCCCACGCCGACCGCGCCGGTCAATCCGGTCGACATCGGTTAACTAAATCCAGTTCGCTTTGCGAAAGCGATAAAACAGATACAGATCGATGGCAAGCATCGACACGAGGGCGAGCGGGTAGCCCAATGGCGAGTTCAATTCGGGCATATGCTGAAAGTTCATTCCATAGATGCCGGCGATCAGTGTTGGCACCGCGACCAATGCGGCGTAACCGGCCAGTCGCTTGGTGACCTCGTTTTCTTGGATGGTAATCAGCGAGATCGCCACGGATATCGCAGTGGTCACCATGTCGCGCAGGCTGTCGATGGCCTGATTGAGACGGTAGAGGTGATCGTAGACGTCGCGGAAATAATCTTGCAGCCCGACGCATAAGTGCGGCACCCGGCCGCCGAAGAGTTTGCCGCTCGCTTCGAGCAGCGGTTCGGTTGCATGCTTGAGGACCATGAGTTTTCGTTTCAAGCCGTACAACTCCTCGATATTGGCGCGGGCGGTTTGGTCGGCAAACATACGCTCTTCGATATTCTCAATATCGGTTTCAAGCTCATCGAGAATCGGAAAATAGCGGTCGACCACGGCATCCATAAGCGCGTAAAGCACGTAGCCTGATCCATGGCTGAGTAGCTCGGGCTCGCGCTCACAGCGGTTGCGCACGTCGGTGAAGCCACGCTCGGCTCGGGTGCGGACGGAAAGCACATAGTTCGCGCCGACGAAGATGCCGACCTCGCCGACCGTCAGCTCGTCGCCCGCGCGCTCGATCATCTGCAGCACGACAAATAACGAGCCGTCGTACTCGTCGATCTTCGGGCGCTGATGGCCATGCTGGGCATCTTCCAGGGCGAGATCGTGCAGGTCGAATTCCTGCTGCATCGCCTGAAGCTCTTCCGCCGTCGCATCGTTGAGCGCAACCCAAACGAAACAATCCTGGTGCGAGATGTAAGAATGAATCTCGCTCACCGGTATGTTGGTGAGTCTCCGGCCGTTCTGATAGGCGACACAGTTGACGATCATCGAAAGCCTCGCGATGCAACAAACTAACCCGCAATACTTTGGCTTGTTTGTAGCGCGGGAGTCAAGCGCCGCGCGAGGGCGCGAAGGTCATCGTATGCGCGCCAAGCGCACCGCTCGGTCTCGGAATATTTCCCGCAAAGGCGCCAAGGCGCAAAGTTAAGAGGATGACACATCCGAACTTAGCGTCTTTGCGCCCCTTCGACTTTGCTCAGGCATGCTTTGCGGGATGGTTATCCCATTCCGAGAGTCTTCGAATTCCATAGAATTTGCGCCAGCGTCGCAAACGTTCAGCGATCGTAATATAAAGCGGGAGAGATGATGACGGCGCTGAAAACCTACTTGGCTGGCCGGGTCGCGGTCAACGTCGGCGACATCACCAAAGAAGCCGTTGACGCCATCGTCAACGCGGCCAATGGCACGTTGATGGGCGGCGGCGGCGTGGACGGGGCGATTCACCGCGCCGGCGGGCCGGGGATCAAAGCGGCTTGCGCGGAGATTCGCCGCGCGCAGTATCCCCAGGGTTTGCCGACTGGCGAAGCGGTGATCACAACTGCGGGGAATTTGCCGGCCAAGCATGTGATTCATACCGTCGGCCCGGTCTATGCTCGCGGCGTGGACAAGGCGGATCTATTGGCGGCGTGCTATTTCAATGCATTGAGTCTGGCGGCGTCGCGTACTTTCAAATCTATCGCCTTCCCAGCGATCTCGACAGGCATTTACGGCTATCCGATGGACAAAGCGGCGGCGGTGTCGTCGCGCACCATCGAGCAGTTTTTGTCAGTCGATAAATTGATCGAGGCCGTCAAATTGGTCTTCTTCTCTGCCGGCGATGCCGAAGCGTTTTTGTAACATCAC
>JBGTCC010000173.1:0-4587 GCA_041749055.1 Thermodesulfobacteriota bacterium
CGGCGACGCGCCGACATGATAGTGCGGCGTCTTGCTGAAGCAATCGAAGCGCAGAATTCTCGCGCCTTCTTCTTTGCCCGCCACGGTGACATCGAAGGTCAACCCCTCATCGCCACCGATGCCGCGGCGGTAATCCACCCAAATCCGCATCCCCGCCGCCTCGATGACAACCGGATCGCTCTTCTTCGGTATAGATTGTTCTTTTTCCATGGTCCACGTCCCTTCCATGATTGACGAGTTAACTTTCCGAGCCAGCCCCGCGACAGTAACAGCCTCCCGGCCGTTTGCGCAAACTAATTGAATAGCCCGCCGCTATACGCTGAGGGATCGCGATGATGTCGAGTCGAATTCCGTTTTCTCTTCTTCGTCATTGCCGCGGACGCGTGAATCCAGGCCTGGTGTTCTCAACAGACCGCCGCGCTCACTTCTTCGCCGGATCGTAGCCCAAGATCGGCGACAGCCAGCGCTCGACTTCCGTTACCTTCATCCCTTTGCGCGCGGCGTAGGACTCGACCTGGTCCTTGCCGATGGAATTGACGGCGAAGTAGTGCGCATCTTTATGGGCAAAGTAGAGACCGCACACCGACGAGGCCGGATACATGGCGAAGCTTTCGGTCAGCGTGATGCCGGTGGCTTCGCCCGCTTGGAGCAGATCGAAGATCGCCGGCTTCTCGGTGTGGTCGGGCTGGGCAGGATAGCCGGGCGCCGGGCGGATGCCGCGATATTTTTCTTGAATCAAATCTTCCGGGCTAAACCGTTCGGTCTTGCCATAGCCCCACTCGGCGCGGGCGCGCTTGTGCAAGCATTCGGCGAAGGCTTCGGCCAAGCGGTCGGCCAGCGCTTTGGTCATGATCGAATTGTATTGGTCATTATCTTTGTCGAATTTCTCCGCCAGCTCCTGGGTGCCGTGGCCGGTGGTGACGGCGAAGGCGCCGATGTAATCGACATGGCCGCTGTCGCGGGGCGCGATGAAGTCGGCCAACGCCAACTGCGGCTTGCCGCGCTGATTGTCTTTTTGCTGGCGCAGCGTGTGAAAACGCGTCAGTTGTTTGGTTCGAGTGATATCCGAATAAAGCACGATATCGTCGCCGTCGCTGTTGGCCGGATAAAAACCGTAAACTCCATGTCCGGTGAACAATTTTTCATCGACGATCTTTTCTAACAGCTCTCGGGCGTTGGCGAACAATTCACGCGCCGCCGGGCCGCGCGCCGGATCGCTGAGCAGATCCGGATAGCGGCCGCGCATTTCCCAGGTGTGAAAAAACGGCGACCAATCTATGAACGGCACCAATTCTGATAGCGGGAAATCCTTGATCACGCGCCGGCCGGTGAATTCGGGCACGGCGATATGGTGGTCGTCCCATTCGGTGTGGAGCTGGTGACGCCGCGCTTCTTCGTAGGTGAGCAGTTGCGTGCCGGCGCGATTCTCGAACACCTCACGGATTTCCGCCTGCTCCTTGCGGTTCTGTAGGTCGAGGGCCTCGCGCGTCTCGGGCTTCATCAACGCGCCCACCACCGGCACGGCGCGCGAGGCGTCGACCACGTGAATGGTTTCATGCCGGTAGGACGGCGCGATCTTCACCGCCGTGTGGCGCTTGCTGGTGGTCGCGCCGCCGATTAGCAGCGGAATATTCAGACCCCGACGGGTCATCTCGCTGGCGACATGGGTCATCTCATCCAACGACGGCGTGATCAAGCCGCTGAGACCGATGATATCGGCCTTCTCTGCGATCGCCGTGTCGATGATTTTTTCCGCCGGCACCATGACCCCGTGATCGACGACGTCGTAGGTGTTGCAGCTGAGCACGACGCCGACGATGTTCTTGCCGATATCGTGAACATCGCCTTTGACCGTGGCGACCACTAGCTTGGTGCGCTTGGAGGTATCCTGGGCTCGCAACTTTTCCGCTTCTAGGTAGGGCGTCAAATAGGCTACGGCTTTTTTCATCACCCGCGCGCTCTTGACCACCTGGGGCAAGAACATTTTTCCGGAGCCGAACAGATCGCCGACCACGTTCATGCCATCCATCAGCGGCCCTTCGATGACATGCAGCGGCTTGCCGTACTTTTGCCGGGCTTCTTCGACATCTTGATCGATGAAATCCGTAAGTCCCTTGACCAGCGCGTGGGACAAACGCTCTTCCACGGTGCCATCGCGCCAAGAGTCGTCTTTGACCACCACCTTGCCCTTTTCTTTAAACGTATCGGCGAACGTGACCAATCGTTCGGTGCCGTCGGCGCGCCGGTTGAGCAGGACATCTTCGACTAGTTCTAACAGATCCACTGGAATCTGCTCGTAGACGCTGAGCATGCCGGGATTAACGATGCCCATGTCCATGCCGGCCTTGATCGCGTGATAGAGAAACGCCGAGTGCATCGCCTCGCGCACCGGATTGTTGCCGCGGAATGAGAAAGAGATATTGCTCACGCCGCCGGAGACTTTCGCCAGCGGCAAGTTCTGTTTAATCCAGCGCGTCGCCTCAATGAAGTTGACGGCATAATTATTGTGTTCCTCGATGCCGGTGCCGACGGTGAGAATATTCGGATCGAAAATGATCTCCTGGGGCGGGAAGCCGACTTGCTCTGTGAGAATCCTGTAGGTACGCGCACACACTTCGATCTTCCGTTCGTAGCTATCCGCCTGGCCGCGCTCGTCAAAGGCCATGACGATAACCGCCGCGCCGTAGCGGCGGATCAGTGTGGCTTGGGCGATAAACTTCTCTTCGCCTTCTTTCAGGCTGATCGAATTGACGATGCCTTTGCCTTGCACGCAACGCAGCCCCGCTTCGATGACCTCCCACCTCGAGCTGTCGACCATTACCGGCACGCGGGCAATGTCGGACTCGCCGGCGATCAAGCGTAAAAATTTTTCCATCGCCGCTTTGGAGTCGAGCATGCCCTCGTCCATGTTGACGTCGATGATCTGCGCGCCGCCCTCTACCTGCTGGCGCGCCACGCTGACCGCTTTTTCAAAATCGCCGGCGAGCACCATCTTGGCGAACACCGGCGAGCCGGTGACGTTGGTGCGCTCGCCGATATTGACGAAATTCGACTCGGGACGCACGGTCAAGCTTTCGAGCCCGCTCAAGCGCAGGAAGGGCTCGATTTGCGGCAGCGCCCGCGGCGCCAAGCCGTTAACCGCCTCGGCAATCTGGCGAATATGCGCCGGCGTCGTGCCGCAACAGCCGCCGACGATGTTGAGCCAGCCGTTATCGGCCCACTCGCGGAGCTGCGGCGCCAAGGACCCCGGAGTTTCTGGAAATCCGGTGGGCAGCAACGGATCGGGCAGACCGGCATTGGGATGGGTGCTGATGTAGACCGGCGCGATCTGTGCCAGCTCCTCGATCAGCGGGCGCATTTCCTTAGGCCCCAGAGCGCAGTTCATGCCGACGCTGAGCAGCGGCACATGCGAGATTGAAGTCCAAAAACCTTCGACGGTCTGGCCGGTAACGCCGCGGTTGCTGCCCGGCTGGATGAAAGTCACCGACGCCATCAACGGTAAGGCGATTTTTCGATCGTCAAAGAGCTTAGCGATGGCGAAGAAGGCCGCTTTGGAATTCAGCGTATCGAAAATGGTCTCCACCAGCAGTATATCGGCGCCGCCGTCGACTAACCCGCGCGCTTGCTCGTAATAGGCGTCGACCAATTCTTCAAAGGTTACGCCGCGGCTCGACGCGCTGTTGACGTCCGTCGAGATCGAACAGGTGCGATTGGTCGGCCCAATGGCGCCCGCGACGAAACAACTACGCTCCGGATATTTCGCCATGACCCGTTCGGCGGCTTTTTTCGCCGCCTGCGCGCCGGCGACGTTGATTTCATAGACCACCGACTCCAACTGGTAATCCGCCATCGAGATCGAAGTTGAATTGAAAGTGTTGGTCTCGACGATATCGGCGCCGGCTTCGAGATACTCGGCGTGGATGTCGGCGATCAAATCCGCTTGGGTCAGACAAAGTAAGTCGTTGCAGCCCTTGAGATCCTTACGGTGAGCGGCGAAGCGCCCGCCGCGAAAATCCTGTTCGCTAAGTTTATGGGACTGGATCATCGTCCCCATGGCGCCGTCAAGAATGACGATACGTTCGGCCAAAAGTTTGCGCAGGGTCGCCTCGGTTGGGCTCATATTAGGGTCTTTCTCGCGGTGCTATTTGCAATCAATTTAAATTCTCTAGCGGCCGTTCCAAAGCAAGGCGCGCTTTGCTCCTGCTTCCGGATCCATCATGGATCTTATTTTGTGCCTTTTGTGCTCTTTGTGGTTAAATTATTTTTTGCGGGCAAGCTCGCCCGCGCAACGAAAATTTCCACCGGCCGGTTGCCGTTGCGCGCGAGTTTTTCGCCGGCATAGGAACCGGTCAGATCGTAATCCACCGACACCGCTCCTGCGGCACGGAACCACCCCTCGATCGAGCCGCGCTCAAAGCCGAGCCACTGGTGTGCCATCTGCTCGCGCATCCACTGCTGTTTATGTTCGACCAAATCGACGAGAATTATCGCTCCGCCGGGCCGCACCACGCGGCGCAGACCGGCAATGGCCCGCGCCGGATCGGGGAGAAAGTGCAGCACCATGACGCAGAACGCGGCATCGACGCT
>JBGTCC010000174.1:0-10737 GCA_041749055.1 Thermodesulfobacteriota bacterium
GCTCACGCCCGAGGAACTCGAGACTCTCAAGTTCAACATCAACCATTGCCGCGATGCCTCGTGAAGCGCGCCATGGATTTTTTCCCAGACGAGAAAATGCGATCCGCAGACGATGCTGACGAAAACTTTATTATCCGTGCCGAGATCTTCGTACAGTTCGCGGTTCGATGCGTTCAACTCGTCGAACTCGCCGAGCATGACCAAGGTCGGTATGTTGATGCGCTTGGCCTCATCGGCGTTCCAACCCCAATACGTCCGAGTCGGCGCGCGCATGACGCCCGGTCCCCAGGTCATGCCAAACGGATCATGGGTTTTACTCAACTCCCAAATGCGATAAGCCATGCCCGATTCGATCTGGCCCGCGCACTTGGCGAAGGGAAACCAGCGCTGCTTCTCGACCAGTTCGCGGCTCTGAATCGTGACCGGCGAGCCGGCCTGCGGCACGGTGGCGGGTTTGCTGGGATTCTTACGCGCATAATTGGACGAAGCGAAGATCACCAGCTTGTCGACTTTCTCCGGGCGCTCACTAATGTAAGTACCGGTGCGATAACCGCCGCCGGACCAACCGAGCAAACTGACTTTGGCCACGCCCCGCAATTTACGAATATACTCAATCACCCGGTCAAGGTCGTCGTGCTCACTCTGCCGGTTGACCAGCTGATACGGGTAAGAAGGCTTGCAGGGTTCTTTCAAAGTGTTCGGCATTAGGGTTTTCTGCAAGCTCGCCCCGACATTGCACGGGTCGTCCATCTTCGGCCGCGCTGACTTACCGTAACCGGTCATGTCCATGGCGAAGACATCGAAACCAGCCCGCGCCAAGTAATTCATCCAACTGTAGCTTTCATGTTCGACATCGAACGCTAGGGTCGACGGCGAGACGCCGCCACGCACCATCAGCACCACCGGCCGAGGCGTGGCGCTTGCGCTCGCCAGAATTTTTTCCCGGACAAATAACTGCACCGCCTCACCTTTGATCGCCGGCACCGTCGAAACATGCGCCACCGCATGATCAATCGTCCGGATATCACCCGCACCGCGGTTCAGCGCAGCGCACGCCGACAGCATGCCGACCAGGAAAATCGCTAGAATCCTCTTAACAGTTTCGACCATCGCTACCCCTCCATGCTTCATGCTTGTGTTTCGGGTCGACCGCGAACTTTTCCAGACCCGCCGCCACCGCGAAATAGGTGGCCGCGCCGAATCGGAAAATGGCAACCTTCTTGCCGAGCGAAAGGAGGGCTCGTCCAGAACGATTTGAACGGCTTGAACGTTTTGAACTATTTGAACGGCACGCCAGCGTCACGAATTTACGATCTCCTCGTAAGTCGGCGTCGGCATGCCCTTCTGCCAAGCGGCGTCGCGCAGTTCAATGCGATTGCCGCTGGGATCGAGAACGAAGAGTTGCCGGCCGGTGAAAAATCCATCGGGCCGATAATCCACCGGCTCGTGAATCTTGATGCCGAGCTCGTGGAAAAGCTTGCAAGCCCTGTCGAACATCTCGGGGCTGACGTCGAAAGCATGGTGTAACTTACCATCCTGTTCGACGGTGCGGTTGATCGGATCCTTGCGCTGGCACAGAAGAATATTGTGATCGCCGAGCTTGAAGCAGGACATCGGCGTGTTCGCCAGCCGGCCGACATGCTCCAGGCCGAGAATCTCGCCGTAGAACTTCTCCGCCGCCGCCAAGTCGTTCACCGGAATCGACCAGTGCACCACGGCATCGAGTTTGAGTTTCTCCATACGCCAATTCCTTTCGACTCTCCATTATCCCATTCGCTCCAACCTGTCCACTGGACAGACAGAGAATTGACCCAGAGACGGCGCCGGTGGGAGCGTCTCTATCTCTGTGTCGCGATTGACTTCAGCAGATCATTCAACTTACATTTGCGACGCTAAAAGCGGAGGACTTATGGCAAATCGAACCATCACCATCGGCATGCGCGACTACGATCATTGCCGCGCCCTGGCCAACGGCAAAATAAAAATCGACGGCGTCGATCTCAAGTTCGTCAACATCTCACCGCCGTCGCAAATCTTTCTGCGCATGTTGCACGACGAGGAGTTCGACGCCTCGGAAATGTCGCTGTCGAATTTCATGATCGCCATGGGCAAGGGCGATCGGCGCTTCGTCGCGCTTCCAATTTTTCCATCGCGGGTGTTTCGCCATTCCTATATCTGGATCAATACCAAGGCCGGCATCACCGAGCCGGCCGATCTCAAGGGCAAAAAGGTCGGCATCGCCGATTATTCGATGACCGCGCTGCTGTTCGTCCGCGGCCTTTTACAGCATGAATACGGCGTCGCGCCGCAAGACATCCACTGGTTTCGCCGCCGCTCGGAGCATGTGGCTATCGACATGCCGCCGGGCATACGCGTCGACAACATCGGCAAAGATCAGACCCTCGACGGCCTGCTCGAAGCGGGCGAACTCGATGCCGTCGCAGTGACTTCGCCGCCGCGCGCGTTTCTCCAAGGTTCGCCTTTGGTGGCGCGTCTATTTCCCGACTGCCGCGCTGTCGAAGCGGACTATTACCGGCGTACAAAAATATATCCGATCATGCACATGACGGTGATGCGCCGGGCGATCTACGAACAAGATCCAGGGTTAGCCGTCCGCCTATCTCAAGGCTTCCAAGCGGCTAAGAAACTGGCCTTCGAAGATTATGACGAAGGGTTGGCGTCATTACCCTGGGTAAACTTAGATTCGGAATTCGCCCGCCAGGCGCTCGGTGCCGATGTCGCGCCCTACGGCATCAAAAATAACGCGGCGACCTTGGAGGCTGCGACGCTCTACTCGCACGAACAGGGGCTAACCAAAAGAAGGTTTGCCTTCGAAGAATTATTCGCGCCGGAGACGTTAGAGTTATTTTCTCAAGGAGCCAACTAAGCCGGCCACCATCGTTTTTCGTCATTCCGGCGTAGGCCGGAATCCAGGGTTTCTATGATCCGGTAGTGCCAGCTAAAATGGATGCCGGCCTGCGCCGGCATGACGGATTTCGCTTCACACTACACAATCACGGCTATTTGATCTTCTTGCGCAGCTCCGCCAAGAAGCCGCTCGACTCCAATTGACGTACGAAGCTTGCGTCGATGACTTGATCGAGATCGACCTGGTTGATTTTCGGGTTGATGCGCGCAACGATGCGCTGAACAGATTTGAAGGCCGCGACGTTTGGAGCTAGGTCGAGCGTAGTCATCTTGCGCAACACTTTGTAAGAGCCTTCGATCACGTCGTTGCGGCTCAGGCGCAGATTTCGCTGCAGCACTCTTGAGACATCCGACTTATTATTGTCGTCGAGGATGTAAGCCACCGCCTCAGCCAATCCTTTGAGGACACGCAGGTAGAATTCGCTGCGGCTGGCGACGGATTCTTTCAGGCCACAAATTTCCGGGCCCTGGTAGGGTGCCGGAATATCGGCCGCGTCGACCAATGATTTGAACCACTGGGGGTATAAAGTCTCGCTCAAACCGTAGGTGATCACGCCGAAGTCGATGTTATTAGTGATCATCGCCTGGGCCAGAGTCGCTTCGTCGCCGATGACGCGCACTTTGATGCCGTACTTATCCGGATCGACGCCGAGGTGATCCAGGATAATCATCGTTTGCAGCCACAAACCGCCACCGATACTTTGCACGCCGACGATTTTACCGCGCAACTCTTCGACGCCCCTGATCTCCTTGCGCACCATGAGATTGCGCGGAATCTTATTCACCGGTCCGCCGATACAGGTGAGCTTGATGCCACCGGATACGGTGCTCAAGATCGTCGACTGCGCCGGCCAAACCGCTTCGACTTCTTTGGCGACCAAAGTCGCCACGCTCAGCGCGCCGGTCCGAACCTGAACCATTTGGGCGTCGATACCGTATTTCTTGAACATGCCGCGTTCGATGCCGACCCACATCGAGGTCGCAGTTTCATTGAATCCGCCGTAAGAAACCCGGAACCGCTCCTGCCCTTGAGCCGCCGGCCCCAAGCACAAAAATAAAAACAGCGGCAGAACCCGGCGGAGTATCTCGACCAGATCAATGTGAATCATCTTCCGCTCCACTTCGAACTAAACCCGTTCAATTCGTCATCAGGGCCGTGGCGCCAGTGCCCGGTTGCGCAGACTCTCCATCAATCGTCCAAAGCCAGGCTGACAATCGTGGATCCGCAGCGCCTTCAGCGCGCCCCAGATCATCGCCGCCGGCGCCGCGATCACCGCCATGCCGGTATCGCTTTCCAACGGCGCGATGATGTCTACCGACGGCCAACGCGGGCAAGCGATATAAATCGCGTCAGCTTTGGGATGTTGTTTGGCTAGATCGCGCGCGATCGCAAATGCCGCATCGGGCGACTGACTGGCGAAGTCGATATTTTTCGTCAAACCCAATCCTTGGGTCGCCGGCACTGCGAAATTGTTCGCTTCGAGAAAACCTTTGATTTCTTGATTGCGCGCGTCGATGAACGGACTGACAACAAGCACCGAGCCCGCGCCGAGCGTACGCAAACCGTCGATCACCGCGCCGTTCGCCGTAACCACCGGCAACTGAGTCTCACGGCGTAGCAGTTCGGTCAACTCGGCGTCGCCAGCCGCGCCCGTGGACAACGCCACTGGCGCGCCGCCGCAGACTAGCACATCGACCTTTTCCGCGGCCAGGCGCTTGCCGGCATCGACCATGCGTCCGAACGCCGCCGCAGCCTGTTCCGCGCCGAGAGTTTGAATCGGCTCGCTAATCGTCAGACCGACATGCAGCACTCCCGCGGGCAACAACTTGCGCATTTCTTCACCCGAGGTGTCGAGTATCGCCGGGGCGATATGACCGATACGCGCTCGCCAACCGTAACGCATGAATTCCAACTTTTTCTCGATTGGTTGATTTATCGCTCAAGCACAAGCGGCGACGTGCGAACCTAACAAACGCCCGCATTCTATGTCAATCGATAGCCACGCTTATAATCGAATCCTGGGCGTCGAGTCGGTTGCCGACTCGTATCAGGCCACAGCAAAAAAAAAAGCCCATGTCATTTCGACATGGGCCTTTTTTTTGGAATTGATAATTTAAGAACGGATGTTACTTGGCCGCGGTAACGACGAACCGCGCGCGCCGATTCTGCGCCCAGCAGGCTTCCGTCTTCTCTTTGCACATGGGGATTTCTTCGCCGTAGCTAATCGTCGACATGCGGTTCGCGGCTACGCCGAGAGTAACGAGATAATCCGTCGCCGACTGGGCGCGTTTGGCACCGAGCGCCATGTTATAATCCGCGGCGCCCCGTTCGTCGCAATGTCCTTCGATCTGCAGTCGCGCCGTGGCGTTGGACTTCAGCCAATCGGCGTTGTTTCGCAAGGTCGCGCGTGCGTCATCTGAAAGAGCCGCGCTGTCGAAGTTAAAGCCGATGTCTTTGAGCGGGCCAGCCGTCGCCTGCTGTCCAGTGCGTAGTTCGTCTAAGCTTGTCTTCGGTTCCGGCTTTGGCGACGTTGGTGGCTTTGGCGCTGCTGGTTTTGCCGCTACAGCCGGGAGATTTTCCGCCGACCATTTTGGTGGCGGCGGGTTTGCGGGATTACCGCATGAAACCAAAAAAGTGACCGCCAGTAATTTCAATCCATTGTGCAAAATCCGCTGTTGCTCCCCCATCGAAACCACCTTTCCAGCCCCGTCCTGGACTGATTTAATTGGCTAATTGTGAAGTATTGCAGCGGACCTGTCAACCATTTCATCACACAAAACGAAATTTTATAAATTACCGAATCTAACCATTTAACTTCAGAAAATACCGATTATTCAACGTTTCAGTCGCCTGTTAAACAGCCGGTATCAATCTTAAGCCATAAAGCTTTGGCAGCGACACGATCAATCGGCGCCAGTTCAATCCCGCGTCGTTGCTCGCGTACACCGAACCGTCGGTATAGCCGACGCACAAAGTGTTGGGGTCTTGCGGATGACTGGCAAAGCCGCAGGTCATGTGTTCCGTGCCAGCGGGCAGGCCGGTTTTGAGAAAACTCCAGGTTTTGCCGGCGTCATCGCTGCGCAAGATCTGGGTCTTGGCACCGCCGGTCTCAGCGGTCGCGTTGCGACTAAACTTGACCGTATTATACGGGCCGGCGCGTACTGTCCGGTAACCGGCCCAGGTCGCGGGACCGTTTTCCGCCGCGCCAAGAAAAATTCTGTCTGGGACTGCTGGATGGTTGATCATGGGAATCGCGTAGGCTCGCCCCAAGCCATACTCGCACTTGATCCACTTTTCCCCGCCATCGTCAGTACGATAAGTGCCGATACCGGTGCTGGCGAATAACGTCTCCAAGCGCGTCGGATGGCGCGTCACCCAGTGGACATCGCGATAGACGCGGCCCTCTTCATGTATGCCCATCTCGTAAGGCACGATGCCTGCTGGATCGTTGACCTTGGGAAATGCCCCCTGACTCGCTGGTCCGCTGATATCTTCCCAAGTCACGCCGCGGTCGCGGCTGCGCGCCACGCCGCCTTCTTCAATGCCGACAACGATTTCATCCGGTACCCGTGCATCGAGCGCGATGGAACGCGCATGGGCAACATGAGCACCGGGAGGGAACGTCCATTTGTTGTAGTCGGGCAAATTGCGAAATGCCGCCAGTTCGCGAAACGACCGGCCACCGTTGTCGCTGACGTAAACCGCTGCTGGCAGCGTGCCGACGTAGATTTCATTGGGCCGCGTCGGATGCACCGCCATGGTCCAAATATCCCGGTAGTCGATACCGCCGGAGGGCAGCCACTGCCAGCTCTCACCGTTATTTTCACTGACATGGATCTCGGTCAGCGTCGCGGCATAGAGTTTCTTCGGATTGAACGGATCGCGCGCCACTTCGCGCACGGTCTCGCCGTCCATGGCGCTGTTAAGAATCTCGAGATTTTCGCTCCGCCCGTCCCAACGGCAACGCAGCAGTCTTTCCGCGCCTAACAAGAATAGTTGCAGGTTTGCTTCTGCCATAACTTACCTCCGCCAAGTTTGAGATTGGTTTGTGAAGGGTCTACCCGTACGCTAAGCAAAACCTCCCGCGCCGTCAAGCCGTAAAGCGCCAATGGCTGAAATGCGCTGGATATTCATCCCGCTTTTGCATTACATTGGCGGCCATCATGCGACCGGTAAAACCGCCCAACCCCAATCCCCACGCGCCGCGCTACCCATTGCCTCCCGGCGCCTGCGACTGCCATCTGCATATTTATGGTCCCTTCGAGCGTTATCCGCTGGTGGCCGAGCGCGGCTACGATCCCGATCCGCACTCGACGCTCGATGACTATTTGCAAACTCATCGCGCCCTCGGCTTGGAGCGCGCCGTCATCGTCACCGGCAGCGGCAATGGCACCAACAACCGCATCACCCTGGACGCGCTCAAGCGCATGAACGGCGCCTTCAAAGGCCTCGCGCTACTCGACCCGGCGACTACCGATCTACAACTGCGCGAACTGAAAGACGCCGGCTTCAGCGGCTTTCGGATCAAAGCCGACGGCCGCGGCGGCCTCTCCTTCGACGACACCCGGCGCATGATCGCGCGCACCGCGGGATTCAACTGGCATATCGAGTTCATGTCGCAATCGCTTGTGGAAGTGATCGGCACGGTGCCATTTCTAGATTCACTCAAAGTCCCCTACATGTTCGACCATGTCGCCCACGCCGAGCCACATATGATCGGCACTAGTCAATTGTCTGAGCTACTGCGAATACTCAAAAACCAGGAGCACGCCTGGATCAATCTCTACAGCTTCTACCAGCTATCAATCGCCGGCCCGCCAGATTACCGCGACATGATCGATATCGTGGAGGCGATCGTCGCTAACCGCGCCGACAATATCGTCTGGGGCAGCAATTGGCCTCATGGCGGCGTGCGTGTGCCGATCCCCGACGATGGCGATCTGCTCGATTTCCTAGTCACCGCCGTACCGGACGAAGCAGCCCGCAACGCTATTCTCGCCGCCAACCCGGCAAAACTCTACGGCTGGACCTCATGATTTGGAATCTGGAATTTGAGATCGAGAATCCTTCAATCGGATTGAACGACTTGAACATCTTAGCTCCCCGGAGGTTTTAAATATGTACGGCTGGCGCGCTCGCATCGGTCACGTCGCCCCTTCGCGCGGCGACACCCTGGTTTACGAATTCTACAAGATGTTTCCCGAAGGCTTCATGATGCTCAATACGACGGGCACCGTGCGCCAGCTGGTCGACAGCGACTTCGAGGCGCAACTGAGCCGCATCGAAGAAGCGGTGCATGACTTGGTCGACAACAACTGCGACTCGATTATCTTCAGCGGCTCGCCGTTATTCACCCGCTTGCCTTTCGGCGCCGATCAGGAGCTGGGCAAACAATTGACCGACAAGTTCGGCGTTCCGGTGGCCGCCGGTTTGACCGCCGAAGTCGAAGCCCTCAAAGCGATGAAGTGTACGAAGCTCGTCGTCGGCACGCCCTACGAAGATGAAATCAATCAGCGGCTCAAGCGCCATCTCGAACAGTGCGGCTTCGAAGTCTTGCAGATCGCCGGCTACGGCGTGCGCAAAAACGCCAAGCTCACCGACCTGCCGGTACACGCCTCGTACAAGATCGCCAAGCGGCTCTACGCCAAGGCGCGCGACGCCGATGGCGTTTTCATTCCCTGCCCGCGCTGGCCGACGATCACCGACGTCCAGCTCCTCGAAAATGAAATCGGCAAGCCGGTCATCACCAGCAGCCTGGCGTGCAGCTGGTACGCCATGAAACTGATCGACATTAAGGAAAACGTGAAAGGTTTTGGCCGCTTGATGGAAAGTTTGGCGCCTTAGGGGTCGGGCTCAATTTTGCCTCGGCTATAGCCATTTTTCGTTTCTTACGTCTAACTGAGAGACAGAACCTTGAAGGAGGAAAGCATATGTCGTGGATCAAAGCAGCATTTCTAACCGGCGTGCTCAGCAGCCTACTCATGAACGTTATGCCAGAAACGATGGCGGCGGATGGGGACCGCCGGGGCGGCCGCGGTTGCCAGCGCGGCGATCGCATAAATATTCAGGACCTCGATATGTCGCCGGACCCGCTTATAGAAGGCCAGCGGATTCGCGCCTGGAAAGTGCGCATCAATTTCGAAGGCCGGCGCGATTGCGAAACCGATATTCTCATCCGTGAGGGCAATAACATCGTCGGTCATTCCCGGGATCACAAATTGCGCGCGGGCGTGAGCGAGATCGAGATTCCCGCCGTTGAAAGCTTCCGCTACAGCGGCCGCGAACATTGTTTCAATGTTCAGGTCGACCTCGACGGCTCGCGCCGGCAGGTCGACGCCGCGCGCCGTTTCTGCGCCCGCCAGCGTCTCATGTGGAGCATGCGCGAACCGGGCGATCGCGGCCGCTAACCAGCAAAGACAGACAAGAGACTAGAGATAGAGGGCCGTCGCCACCCGCGATCCTCTGTCTCAAATCTCTGTCTCTGTTTTTTTTGCTATCTGCGCATCACTACCAGCGCGGTGCCGGCGAGAATCAATCCACACCCTAAGATCATCACGATGGTGACAGTTTCGCTGAGAAATAGAGCCGCCCAGATCATCGTGAAGGCCGGCATTAGAAATGTGACGGTCAGAGACCGGGTCGGGCCGATGTCTGCGATCAAGCGAAAGTACAGCAAGAACGCCACGCCGCTGCTCAACAGTGCGAACAAAACCATGTTCACCATGATGAACAAAGTCACCGGCCCGGGTGGCGACGCCAGCGGCGTCAATGGCAGCAACAATAATCCGGCCATCAATTGACTGCCGCCGGCGATCGCTCGCGGATTCGCCGTCGCGGCAAACTTCTTGGTATAAACGCTGACGAAACCGTAGCTCGCCGCCGCCAACAGACAAGCGGCCATCGCCCAGGTGGTCGAACGGCCCGCTGCAGCGGGCGCGACACCTGTAACAAGACCGACACCGGCGATACCGAAAACAAAACCCGCGCTCTTCAAAATAGTAATCTTCTCGCCAAGCCACAGCCAAGCGAACAGCGCGCCAAAGAATGGCGAGGTCGCGTTAAGAATTGCCGAGTAAGAAGCCGGGATATGCAGCGCGGCAAAGGCGAAAAGGAAAAACGGCAGCGCCGCATTGAACGCGCCAATGACGAGATACTGCCACCAGAACCGCCGCCAACCCACATCGATGCCGGCGGCTCGGAAGTAAATCGGCAGCGCGCCCCAAGCGATCAACACCCGCAGGTCGGCGGTGACGATCGGTCCCAAGGCCGGCGCCACCACCCGGAGAAAAACAAACGACCCGCCCCAGATCGCCGCGAGCAACACCAGCCGAAAGATATCGCTCGCGCGCATGAGTTTGCGAAGAGATTAGGAAAAGAGAGTCAAACGATTCAACCGGGCATTTCACGATCGGGGTATGAACCCCGCTCGCAACCAAAAAGGTGTTCAACCCTCTTTGGAAGTCCCGGCAATTCTGTGCCCGCTGCAAGCTGCGGGGAATATTAGATTTAAGCAGGCTAAGATAGCTTTCTAACCGACCGTGAATTTCAATATTGAACCTTGAACGTTTTAACCCTTGAACGAAATATTTTAACCCCAAACCCGCCGCGCCGTTTCGAGCATGACATCGAGCTTGCGAAACTGCTCGTCCTCGCTCAGCAGGTTGCCGCGAATGCTCGAGGCAAAACCGCACTGCGGGCTCAGTGCCAACTGATCCAACGGCAAGAAGCGCGCCGCGTCATCGATCCGGCGGCGCAACTCGTCCACCGTCTCGACCCGGCCAAGTTTGGTCGTAATCAAACCCAGCACT
>JBGTCC010000175.1:0-5511 GCA_041749055.1 Thermodesulfobacteriota bacterium
TGATCAATCACCCGGTGGATTGCCCGATCTGCGACCAGGCAGGCGAGTGCCAGTTGCAGAATTACTACATGGATCACAACCGCGAGGAGAGCCGCCTCGAAGTCGGCAAGGTCCACGACCGCAAGAAAACCATATTCGGCCCCAATGTGGTTTTCGACGGCGAGCGTTGCATCAAGTGCACGCGGTGCGTGCGCTTTTGCCAAGAGATCACCAAGACCGATGAGCTGGCGGTGATCGAGCGCGGTGATCATTCGACGATTTCGCTATTCGACGATGCCGTGCTCGACAATCCGTTATCCGCCAACGTCGTCGACATTTGCCCGGTGGGGGCGCTTACCGACAGGGATTTTCGCTTCAAGGTGCGGGTCTGGTATTTAGACAAGACCCCGTCCATCTGTCCGGGCTGCAGCACCGGCTGCAACATCAGCGTCGAGGCCTATCAAAATAGAATCGCGCGCTTCAAACCGCGCGTGAACGAAGCGGTCAACAGTCACTGGATCTGCGACGAGGGGCGCTACTGTTTTCACGATCTCGCCGGCGGCGAGCGGCTGACCGCGCCGATGATCCGCCAAGAAGGCGGCCTGGTGGCGACCACCTGGGAGATCGCGCTGCAAGCGGTTTACAGCGGCCTTAGCTCGGCTCGCCCGTTGGCGGCGATTCTGTCAGGGCGAAACACCAATGAAGAAGCTTTTCTATTCGCTAAATTGATTAGGAAAATTTCTCCGCAAGCGGCGCTGGAAGTTTTCTATCAGGAGCGCGAGCTGACGGAAACGCAGAAAATACTCATGAGCCCGGACCGCTCGCCCAATTTTCGCGGCGCGCGGGAAATGGGCGTAACTTCCGACGGCGGCTTCGACGCATTGATGCAGCAGATCGCGACGGGAAGTTATGCTTCAGCGTACGTCGTCGGCGAAGAGCTGATCGGCGCCTGCGGCGATGGTGCAAGGACTCGCGCCGCGTTAGAGAAGCTTGCTTTTCTCGTCGTGCAAGACACGCGCATGACGGAGACGGCGAAACTGGCACACGTGGTTTTGCCGGCGGTGCATTTCGGCGAGAAAGACGGCACTTACACCAACCGCAAGGGCCGCGTGCAAAAACTCAACGCCGCGGTGATTGCGCCGGGCGAGGCGCTTCAGGACAGCGAGATATTCTTGCGTTTACTGCAAGCCGCGGGCGAAAAGCTTGCCTATGCGACGCCGCGCGAAATCTTTGCCGCGCTGGCACAAGAAGTTTCCGCTTATGAAGGATTGGACTACGACTCGATCGGCGCTCAAGGGTGCGAGTTGGCAAGTAACGGTGGCGCAGCGTCATGATCGTCGACCTCGCGATTGTCACTCTTAAAGCTGTGCTGGTGGTGGGTATGGTGCTCAACCTCGCCGGCGTCCTGGGTTGGGTCGAGCGCAAGGGCAGCGCGCTGATCCAAAACCGCATCGGCGCCAACCGGGCGTCGATTTTCGGCTTCGCCGGCCTGGGGCTGGTCAATACCTTGATCGCCGATACGCTCAAGTTTCTTTTTAAAGAAGATTTCATTCCGCCCACGGGTGACCGCTTCCTACACACCCTGGCGCCCTGCATGGCGCTGTTCCCGGCACTGGTCACCTTCGCGGTCATTCCGTTTGGCGATGTCCTCAACATCGGCGACCGCTCGATCAATTTGCAGGTCGCCAATCTCAACATCGGCATACTCTACGTCTTCGCCATGGGCTCGCTCGGTGTCTACGGCGTCGTCATCGGCGCTTGGGCGTCGAACAATAAATTTTCCATGCTCGGCGGCGTGCGCGGCTCGGCGCAGATGATCTCCTATGAAATCGCCATGGGCTTGTCCGTCATTGGCGTCTTGATGGTTTACGGGACGTTGGAGCTGCAAGACATCGCCCGCGGCCAGGGCGCGCTGATCCGAGATCTCATGCCCAGCTGGCTGAGTTTCTTAAGTCCAATCGTCGGATGGTTGCCGGCCTGGGGAATCTTTCTCCAGCCGCTGGCCTTTTTGCTTTTTTTCACCGCCGCGGTGGCGGAGACCAAACGCATCCCGTTCGACCTGCCGGAAGGGGAGTCCGAGTTGGTCGCCGGCTATCATGTCGAATATTCCGGCGGCAAGTTCTTGATGTTTTTTGCCGGTGAGTTCGCCGAGATCGTCACCGCCGCAGGGTTGGTGACGACGCTGTTCTTCGGCGGTTGGCAGGTGCCCTATCTTTTGCGCGACGGTTTCCATTTCCCGTGGGGCGGTACTTGGCTGCTGCCGCATATTCTAATCGTATTGCTGCAAGTGACGGCATTCACCGTCAAAGTGGTATTTTTCTGCTGGTTGCAGATCTTGTTGCGCTGGAGTGTGCCGCGCTTTCGCTACGACCAGGTCATGCGCTTGGGCTGGAAAATGCTTTTACCGCTGGCGCTGCTCAACGTGGTCGCGACGGCGATTTGGATCGTCGCGGCACAGTGAAAGATTGAATCCATGGATACCGCGAGTGTGATTTTCTACCTGTTGGCTACCTTGCTGGTGATCGCATCGCTGCTGGTGGTGTTTTTGCGCAACGTCGTGCACTGCGCCATGGCGCTGGTTTCGGCGCTGCTCTTGATCGCGGTGTTGTTCGTTACATTGCAGGCGCCGATGGTCGGGGTGTTGCAGGTGTTGGTCTATGCCGGCGCTATTATGGTCCTGTTTCTTTTCGTCATCATGTTTCTCAACCCGGCCGCGCTCGAACGGCAACGCGGCCTATGGTGGGGCTTCGGCACCGTCCTGGCGCTGATGTTGGCGGGTGTGTTGGTGCCTTTGGTGATGACCAACGATTTGCCCGCCGACCCGGTGGCTGCCACGGAGTTTTTCGGCAGTCCCGAAATGTTGGCCAAAAGTTTGTTCAGTGACTTTGTCCTGCCCTTCGAAATCGCCTCGGTGTTGTTACTGGTGGCGATTATCGGCGCAGTCGTATTGGCCAAGCGAGAAAATTGAGTTCCATGATTGCGCTGCAGAACTATCTCATTTTGAGCGCGCTGATCTTCGCCATCGGCGTCATCGGCGTGTTGATCCGGCGCAATCTGATCGTCATCCTCATGTCCATCGAGCTCATGCTCAATGCCGTCAACCTGACTTTTATCGCGTTTTCCCGTTATCTGGGTTCGGCGGAGGGCCAAGTGGTGGTGTTCTTCGTCATGGCGGTGGCCGCCGCTGAAGCTGTGATCGGCCTGGCCATCATCATATCCGTCTATCGCCATCGCCAATCTTTGGATCCCCAGGAGATGCAGCTGCTCAAATGGTAGAGACTGGTCAAAACCTGATGAGCACCGATCTGCTGCGCTGGATTCCGTTGATTCCGCTGTTGGGCAGTGTGATCAATTTGTTCTTTGGCCGCGCCATGAGCAAGCAAAGTGCCGGCGCCTTGGCGACGGCGGCGGTGGGCGCATCGTTCGCGCTGGCTGTCTATATATTCTGGCAGCTGCCGGCAACGGGAATTTTTCGCGACCTGGTTTACCCCTGGATTCAGTCGGGTTCCTTTCAGGTCAATCTCGCCTTTCAAGTCGACGCGCTGACGGCGGTGATGCTGCTCGTCGTCACCGGCATCGGTTTGCTGATCCATATTTATTCTTTGGGCTACATGGGCCATGACGCTGACATGGTGCGCTTTTTCATCTATCTCAACCTGTTTATTTTTTTCATGCTTGTGCTGGTCATGGGCGACAATCTGCTCTTGCTGTTTGTCGGCTGGGAGGGCGTCGGTCTCTGTTCTTATCTCTTGATCGGCTTCTGGTACCAGGATCACAAGAATACGATCGCCGGCAACAAAGCGTTTATCGTCAACCGCATCGGCGACTTGGGTTTCATCATCGGCATTTTCGTGTTGGTGACTGAGTTGGGCCGCCAAGGCATCTGGACGCTTGATTTCGTCGAGCTGCAGAAGCATGTGACGATGTTGCAGCCCGGCACCATCACATTAATCACCTTTTTGCTTTTCATCGGCGCCGCGGGAAAATCGGCACAGATACCGCTGTTCGTCTGGCTGCCCGACGCCATGGCCGGACCGACGCCGGTGAGTGCGCTGATTCATGCCGCCACCATGGTGACCGCCGGCGTCTATATGACGGCGCGGCTTCACTTCCTGTTCGTGTTGGCTCCGGACACATTGTCGGTGATTGCTTGGATCGGTGCCGCCACGGCTTTCTTTGCCGGCTGCGTTGCCCTCACACAAAACGACATCAAGAAAGTATTGGCATATTCGACGGTGAGCCAGCTCGGTTATATGTTCATCGCGGTTGGGGTGGGCGCGTTTAGCGCGGCGATTTTCCACCTGTTCACTCATGCCTTTTTCAAGGCGTGTTTGTTTTTAGGCGCGGGCAGCGTCATCCACGGGCTCGGCGGCGAGCAGGATATGCGTAAGATGGGCGGCTTGAAAAGCTATCTTCCCACCACTTACTGGACCTATCTGATCGCGTCACTCGCGATCGCGGGATTACCTTTCACCGGAGGGTTCTTCTCTAAAGATCTTATCCTGTGGCAAGTCTACAACAGCCCCCAGGGTGGAATTTCTCTGTGGGCAGTGGGGTGCCTGACCGCAGGCCTGACCGCCTTTTACATGATCCGCCAGCTATTGATGGTTTTCCACGGCGACGCCCGGATGGGAGAACACGTGAAGGCTCATATTCATGAATCGCCGCCGACGATGACGATCCCCCTAGTGATTTTGTCGCTTGGCTCGATCTTAGCGGGTTGGTTGGGAACTCCGGAATATATGTGGGGTAGCCAGTGGGATCGATGGTTCGTGCCGATCTTCGGTGGTCACGGTGAGCATCTCGGATCACTTACAACCGAGATCGCTTCAATGCTTGCTACTTTGGCCAGTGTTGGGCTGGGCGTTTTGCTCGCATACATGGCTTATGGTCGCGCTCTACGACTGCCGGAACGGCTTTCTTCACTGGCTGGAGACGGTCTCTATCGCTTGCTGCTGAACAATTATTATCTCGACGAGATTTACGATTTTGTATTCGTCCGTCCGTTCACCGCGCTGGCCAAATTTTTCGCCAGCATCGTCGATCCTTGGGTGATCGATGGCGCGGTCAATGGCCTGGCCGCTACGGTGCGCGGTTTTAGTACCGTCTGGCGCGGTTTGCAGACCGGCAACGTGCAGCACTACGCGGCGATGTTTTTGGTCGGAGCCCTGGCGCTGCTCGCCTACTACCTCGGACAACTGTCATGATGCCAGCCCAAGGTTTCGGAGATTTGACTCTGCTACTCGCCATCCCGGTGATCGGCGCGGCGCTGTTAGTGTTTTTGCCACGGCGCCAGTCGGCCGGGCTGTTCTCCATCGCATGGCTCGCCAGCGCGGCGGCATTTCTCTGGTCGCTAAAGATTCTCGACCGCTTCGACGGCATGAACGGCGAGATGCAGCTGGTCGAGCGGGTGGCGTGGATACCGGCCATTGGCATTCAATATATTCTCGGCATCGACGGTATCAGCATTTTTCTGGTATTGCTCACGACTTTTCTCATGCCGCTGGCGCTGTTGGCTTCCTGGTCGGTGCG
>JBGTCC010000176.1:0-4513 GCA_041749055.1 Thermodesulfobacteriota bacterium
TCCACCGGGATCAGCCCTTTCCCTTCTTTCCCCGTTGACTCCGCGAGTAGTTGTTCCAGCCAAGCCCCAAAGCTGTGGATGCCAGGTGAAGTAACGAGTGTCACTTTATCGCGCCCGTTTTTGGCTACGACACCCAAGATCGCGCCGAGTACCACTCCGGGATTATCCTCGGCCGGGAGACAGGATGAGCAAGCAATCGCCATCTCATCGGCTCGGTCTAAGAATTTAATGGCGTCCACGCCCAAAATCGCCGCCGGCGCCATGCCAAAGTCAGACAGCGCCGAGTACCGGCCACCGATGCTCGGCAACCCAAAGAAAATGTGGCGAAAGCCGTCCGCTTCGGCGACATGCTGCAGCTTTGAGCCAGGATCTGTGATGGCTATGAAATGCTCACCAACCTTGTCCGCGCCGACCATTTGCCTTACCCGCTCAAAGAAGTATTGCTTGAAGATATTCGGCTCCAACGTACTGCCCGACTTGCTCGATACGATAAAAAGCGTACGAGCGAGGTCGACTTTGTTTTCGACTGCTTTGATTTGAGCTGGATCGGTCGAATCAAGAACATAGAGTTCGGGAAAACCGTCGATCTTGCCGAAGGTCGTCTTCAGCACATCGGGGCACAGACTTGAGCCTCCCATGCCCAAGAGCAGCACGTGCGAGAATCCCGCAGATTTCACTTCATCGGCAATATCTCGAAGGTGTTGGGCATGGGTTAACTCATCTTCCGTGATCCCTAACCAACCAAGCCAATTCCCTTCATCCGCGCTCGTCCACAGGCTGGCATCGCGTGCCCAGAGTTGGCGCACTTTGCCGTTGATGCGCCAATCCTCCAGCGTTGTGCGGACCTGCGCGGAAAAATCATCCGATAGAGTGCATGTCTGCCGATTGACCTGCACATTGGCTGCGACGCTACATCTCTTGTCTACCGCGTTCAGCAGCTTGTCGAAGGCCTCGGCAAATAGCCGCACGCCGTCCTTGAGCAACTTGTCGGTGACATCGTTTATTGAGATGCCGACCCGCTCAAGCGTGTCCATCGTGGCCTGCGCCGCTTCGATATTTTCTTCAAGACTCGCGCGGCAACGCCCATGATCTCGAAATGCTGCGAAAGTCGAGGGCGGTATCGTGTTGACCGTTTCAGGTCCGATGAGTTCCTCGACGTAAAGCACGTCGCTGTAACTCGGGTTCTTCGTGCCAGTGCTTGCCCACAGGACGCGCTGCGTTTGGGCGCCCTTTTTCACGAGTGCGTCCCAACCGTCACCTTGGAAAATCTTTTTATACCGGCGATAGGTTAATCTGGCGTTGGCAATCGCGACTTTACCCGCAATGCTTTGCAGCAGTAACCGTTCGCTAGCGCTTGTCGCAGCCTTGATCCGAGCGGCGGCAAGAGCGTCAACCGCGCTGTCAATCCGACTGACGAAAAAACTTGCTACGCTGGCAATTTTACTTACGTCCAGGCCCCGCGACACCGCCTTTTCCAACCCCTTGAGATATGCCTGGGCAACCTGTTCGTAGCCGTCCTGAGCGAAGAGCAAGGTGACGTTGACACTGATGCCCTCGCTGATGAGCTGCTCGATGGCAGGAATCCCTGCGGCAGTTGCCGGAACTTTCACCAGCAGATTCTCACGCTCGACCGCTCGCCACAGCCGCCTCGCCTCTTCAATCGTACCCTCGGTATCGTTCGCCAGATAGGGCGAGACCTCAAGACTGACGTAGCCGTCGCGCCCTTTGGTCTTCTCATAGACCGGTCGTAACACATCGGCAGCGTCTTTGATGTCACGGATCGCCAGCGCCTCGTAAAGCGCCATAGGGCTCAAGTGTTTCTCTTGCCGCAAGGATTTCAGCGCATCCGCGTAGTCAGCGCTGCCGGTGATTGCTTTCTCGAAAATGGCTGGATTCGAAGTGACGCCCCCCAGTCCATCCTCTATGACCATCCGTTGCAACTCGCCACTGGTAATAAGACCTCGGCGAATGTAGTCAAACCAGACAGATTGACCATATTGGCTCAACTCTTTCAAAGGGTTCATAGCTCTTCCTTCCCTAAACGTTTTGCGCGGATGCTATACTTCGCTTCCAGCGCTCTGAGTTTTGTCAGCCGGCGGCAATGGCGTTCTTCACTCGCGAATTCGGCCTTGATAAACACGCTGACCAGCTCTCGGGCCAGCTCCAAACCGATCACGCGCGCACCCATCACCAGAACATTCATTTCATCGTGTTCCACTCCCTGATGTGCCGAATAGGTATCGTGGCAGAGCCCTGCCCGAATCCCTGGCAGCTTGTTAGCCGCAACCGACGCGCCCACGCCGCTGCCGCAAATCACAATGCCCCGGTCTGCTCTATCCTCGTGTAAAGCCACTCCAACCGCCTCGGCGTAATCCGGGTAGTCCACGGAAACCTCAGAATTGTCAGTACCCACGTCAACCACCGCATGTCCAAGCTCACGGACGTAGGCGGTCGTGTTCACCTTCAACTCATATCCCGCATGATCGGACCCGACCGCGATTCGCATATCTTACGTGACCTTACTCAAGACCTCTTTAGCTGCCGCCACGATGGTCTCGGCACTGAACCCGAATTTCTTCTGCAATTCTTTTAGCGGCGCGGACGCTCCGAAGGTTTTCATGCCGATCATCCGACCCATGGGACCGACATATCTCTCCCAGCCAAAAGTTGCAGCCTGCTCAATGGAGACCCGCGCGCCAATCTGCGGCGGGATGACACTGTCCCGGTACTCCTGGCTCTGGTGCTCAAACAAATCCCATGAAGGCATGCTGACTACACGCGCTTTAATGCCTCCCGATTTTAATTGTTCGTAGGCGTCTACGCAGAGTGACACTTCGCTGCCGCTCGCCAACAAGAGAACCTGTGGCTTGCCGTCGCTGGCATCCGTGAGCACATAGGCTCCCTTGGCCAGGCCCGAGGCGGCGGCGAATTTAGCGCGGTCCAGGGTGGGTAGCCCTTGCCTTGAGAGAATGAGGACCGCCGGCTCGTGATGAAGCTGCATGATCACTTTCCATGCCTCTACCACTTCGTTGGCATCCGCCGGCCTTAGAGTGATCAGTCCAGGGATAGCGCGCAGTGATGCCAGGTGCTCGATCGGTTGATGCGTCGGTCCGTCCTCAGCCACACCGATAGAATCGTGCGTAAAAATATAGATCACGGGGATTTACATGAGCGCGCTGAGCCGGAGCGCAGGTTTCAAGTAATCGCTAAAGATCAGAAAGCCGGAACCATAGGGGCGAACCTTACAGTGCGACAACCCGTTCAAAATAGACGCCATCGCGTGTTCCCGAATGCCGAAGTGGAAATTTCGTCCACTATAGTTTTCGGCGGAGAAATCCCCCGCGCCATCGAACGTCAGCCGGGGTTTCGTGGACGGGGCCAGGTCCGCCGCGCCGCCGATCAACCACGGGAGATTTTGGCCGAGCACGTTGAGCACTTTGCCTGACGCATCGCGACCCGCCACGCCTTTCGGGTCGGGCGGGAACACGGGAAGGTCTTTGTCCCAGCCGTCAGGGAGCTGGCGGTGCTGCATCTTGTAGAGGTGGTCGGCCAGTTGCGGATATTCTGCTTTGTACTCATTGAACTTCGTCATCCACGCTTGCCGCAGCCCGCGCCCGCGCTGGCCCAGCTCGGCTTGAAAATGTTCGCGCACGCCGTCCGGCACTAGGAACTTGGCGTCCTCGGGCCAGCCGTAATTTCGCTTCGTGGCACGGATCTCGTCTTCGCCCAGCGGCTCGCCGTGCGCGGCGCTGGTGTCCTGCTTCTTAGGCGCGCCGTACGCGATGTGGCTGTCCACGATGATCAGCGTCGGTCGGTCCTGGGTATTGTGGAACGTCTCGAATGCGCGCGCGAGCATGTCGCGATCGTTGGCGTCGCCGACACGCGTCACGTTCCAGCCATATGCGATGAAGCGCGTGGCGACGTCATCGGAAAACGCCAAGGCGGTGTGGCCTTCGATGGTGATTCTATTGCTGTCGTAAATCCAGCACAGGTTGGCGAGCTTGAGGTGGCCGGCCAGGGAAGCCGCTTCGCTGCTGACGCCCTCCATCATGTCGCCGTCGCCACAGAGTGCGAACACGTTATAGTCGATCATGTCGAAGCCGGGCCGGTTGAAGTAGCTGGCCATCCAGCGGCCGGCAACGGCCATGCCGGCGCTCACCGCCACGCCTTGCCCCAAAGGGCCGGTGGTGGTTTCCACGCCGGAGGTCCAGCGATATTCGGGATGACCGGGACATTTGCTATCGAGTTGGCGGAACTTTTTGATATCATCGAGCGTGACCGAGAGATCGCCGAGGTTTTCGTACTTCGGGTTGACCGCTTTCACGCCGGTCAGGTGCAACATCGAATACAGCAACATCGAAGCGTGACCGATCGACAGTACGAACCGATCCCGGTTCGGCCAGATCGGATCGTTGGGATCGAAGCGCAAAAAGCGTTGCCAGAGACAATAGACCACCGGTGCCATCGCCATGGGCGTGCCGGGATGCCCGGAGTTGGCGGCTTGCACCGCATC
>JBGTCC010000177.1:0-2255 GCA_041749055.1 Thermodesulfobacteriota bacterium
ACTATGCGAAGCGCCATTAGCTGTCAACCAATCGAGATCGATGCCGTCGGGACATTGAGTTGCAGCCGCCTTTGAGACATATTTGCCGAGGTCGGCGACGACAATGTGAAAGACGAAACGGAGTTGAAGCAACGATGTTAAAGCCAGGTAAACAAATCGCCAGAGTGGGAATTTTTTTAACCGCGCTATTCACGCTCTTACCAGGGCGTCTGCCGGCGCAGGAAAAACCAGGGCCGGAAAAAGTCCGCATCGCCATCGCCACCACCTCGATGGCATTTCTCGTGCCGTTCGTCGCCAAGGACCGCGGCTTATATCTCAAGCATGGCTCGGAAGTGGAGCTAATCGTCATGCGGCCTAACATCGCCATGGCGGCGCTGCTCGGCGGCGATATCGACTACGCCGAGCTGATCGGTTCGATCATCCGCTCGGCGGCGCGCAACTTGCCGGTGCGGGCGGTTTCAACCAGCATCAAAGCCCCGTTCTTCAGTGTCATCGGCCACAACAAATACAAATCCATCAAGGACTTAAGAGGCGCTGTGATCGGCCTCACCTCCATCGGCGGCACCAATCACGTCAGCACGCGCATCACGCTCAGACAGTTCGGTCTCGATATCGATAAAGATGTGAAGATCCTCGCCATCGGCGAGGAGAAACTGATGGTCGACACCTTCAAGATGGGCCGGGTCGACGCCGTCGTGCTGGCGCCGCCTTTTTCCGTGCAACTCAAGCGCGAAGGCTTTCCGGTCCTGGCGCAGACGGCCGATCACGTCGTGATCCCCTTCTCCGGCCTGGGCACGACCATCGAGCGCATTAAAAATAACCGTGCCCAGGTGAAAAGAGTGCTCAAGGCCGAGATCGAAGCGCTCCGCTTCATCCAAGCGAACCCCGCCGGTACCACCGAAATCATCCGCAAACGTTTCAACATGGACGAAAAACTCGCCCGCGAATCCTACGACGCCGTCGCCAACGCTTTTAGCCGCGACGGACGCGTGCCCTTGGACGGCGTCGACATTCTACTGCAGATCGAAAAAGACGCCAAAACAATTCCTGCGACCGTCACAGCGCAAATGATCGTCGAACCGTCGTTGGCGGAAGAAGCGTTGAAAGAATTGGGTGGGAAGTAAGCAGCGCCTGATCCCGAGATACCGTAAAAACCGCTGTGCAGATTATTCACGGCGTGAACGATTTGACCGGCTTGAACGATTTGAACCTTAAGTAATTCAGCCTTCCGTCAGAGTTTCGAGACCTTTACCCGCAGCTTGGCCCTCTTCTCGCCGGTTTCATAATGATCGCCCTTCACCGCCGCCTGCGCATCCGCTTCATCCTCATCCGACCATAAACCCAAATCGTAGCCGTGCCATGGATCTTGTGGTTTGAGTTTGGGCAGCTCTAAGCGCTCCCACAGCTGCTTGGCGCGCTCCATGTATTCTTTCTTTGGCAACGAGACCGGTGGATAGGCCCATTTCCTGGTCGCGTCCATCAGCATCGCCGAAGAGCCGGCGATTTCGTCGACGGACAACCCCTGCTCGTGCCCCGGAGGAAACACCGAAGGGTCCATCTGCGGGGTGCGGTTGCGAATGATCAGGACATCGCGGTGCGGTTGCATGCGAAACGCCATCGCCCAGAACAGCGAATCGAGATTGCGCGGATTGATGTCCTCGTCGACGGCGATGACCATCTTGCCGGTGGCCGGATTGTAGCCGACCATGCTATGCAGCGCTTGCCAGACATGAGCCTGGTTGATCTTCTTCATCTTGATGACGCAGATCTGGCGCACGGCGATGCTGTGAAAAGCAACTTCGATGATGCCGGGAATGTTGCACTGATCGCGCAGGAAGCGCAGATAGTTTCCTTCCGCCGCCACTTGGCGCATGACGCTCGACTCGCTTGGCGGCATCTGGCTGATGATCGTCGCCAGGATCGGATTCTTTCGGTGGGTGATGCACTTCACTTCGAAATAGGGATTGAGCAACTTTTCCGCGATATATCCGGTGGACTCGCCGAAAGGCGCTTCGGGTTCGAGAAACTCCGTGGAGATTTCACCTTCGATGACGATCTCGGCATTGGCGGGGACGTGCATATCGATGGTCTTGCACTTGACGAGCTTGATCGCGCTGCGGTTGAGGAAGCCGCAGAAGAGCAGCTCGCTGATGCCGGGGGGCAAAGGCGCGGTCGCGCCGTAGGGCAGGACGCTCTCGCCGCCGAGGACGATGGCGCAGGGCATTCCTCCCCCGGAAGCGATGTCGTGCGTGCCG
>JBGTCC010000178.1:0-4594 GCA_041749055.1 Thermodesulfobacteriota bacterium
CGCGCGTCATCGGCGGCAACAACTCCGCCTTCTGCTCCTCAGTGCCGAACTTCAATACGGCCGGCGCCACCAAGCGGGATAGAGTGTAGAAAACCGAACCGAGCGATAACCCGTAACGGTCGATCTCGGTTTCAAGCACGAACTGATGATCGAGGCTCAAGCCGGCGCCGCCATATTTCACCGGATAGGTGGGGAAAAGCCACCGTTTCGCGCCTAACTTACCCGCCAAGCCGCGGCGAAACCTATACTCCTCGTCGTTTTCCCGGGTCGACCAGTTGCCCGACCAGCGCAGATGCTCGCTGCCCTTCATATTTTCCGCCAACCAGGCGCGCACCTCCTGGCGAAACTCGCTGATTTCCGGGCTATCCGGCTGTAAATTGAAATCCATTTGTTCTCCTTCTCCGCCTGCTGTTGGTACTTTATTTTTGAAAACTCCTCAGCTCCAAGCCCACAAGAGTGAGTAGCGAGGAGTTCCGGAATGGATCTCGTCGTTCTTCACTTCTCACTCCTAACCTCTTCTAAACATTCCAGTCGCCGCCAACCAGACGCGGGATGACCGGCTGTAAGATCCGATACGACAATCCCCAGAGCCGATGTTCGCCAACTCGATAATACGAAACCTGCTCGGCCTTCTGCCAGGTCGGAAAGCGGTCGATCATCTTGTCGTGGGCGCCGGGACTAGTGAGATCGTTGAGCCGGACATCGACGATTTCGGCAATCTCGCGCTCGGCGATCTGCCACCGGTCAGGAACCGGAATGCGCGCCAGATACGGGAAAACCCGATAGCCGGTGGTGCGCGTCTGCGCCATCGGCAACTCGGCCAAAATGTCATCGCGCGGCACCACCAAGCCGATCTCTTCACGCGCTTCGCGCAACGCGGTATCGAGCATGGTCTCATCTTCCGGGTCATGCTTGCCGCCGGGAAAGGCGATCTGACCGCCGTGCACGCCTCCGGGATTGCGCAGGATCATGACGATATGCAGCGCGCCCGCCTGGGACCGATAGACGGGAATGAGCACAGCGGCGTCGATCATCGGAATTGCCTTTGCGATCTGACCACGTTTCCAACCGGATTATTAAATTAGCTAGTAAAGCATCAAGCCTGAGCTCCGATGCCGCTCTCTGCTCTGCGCAACCATAAATACAATACGAGCAATGTCGGCGCCAACCAAAAATACCAAAAATCATTTAGCACAAAGATCTTGCCAAATAGCAGAATCGCACACGACGCGAGGTAAATGGCCGAAACCCAGAGCGTGCGACGGCAAAGTTTCAACGCACTTAGCCAAACTATCCCTTGGATTAAAGCCGGCAGCAAGACAACGTAATCAAAAGTCCAGGAATAGGGCGTCGTAGCAATCGACACGAGCAGAATCAACGGCAGTTCCTTTGACCAGTCCCAACGGCAAGTGTTCATCTGCCAGCAACACGCCAGCCAGAGAGCACCACCAACGGAGGGCAACCAGCGCAGCCACATGGTATTGCTGCCAGACAGTTCATTAACGGCCATGCCAATGGTGGGATTCAGCCAGTCCATAGGCAAAGTGACTGCGCGGTCGGACATTAGATTCAAATATCGAGCGTAAATCTGTCCATCGAGAAACAGCGGCACCGCGGCCAGGGCTACAAAGACAACAGCGAAGCCGGTAGCAACCTGCCACTTTCGATCGCGCCACAACCAGAGCAACACTGCGATCCAAAGTAAGTAGAGTAAATGAGGCTTTATCGAACCAATGGCTAGCCATGCGCCCGCCCGAAACCACGATTGCCGGCAAACTGCCAACAGAAATCCAATGACACTTGCTAAAACGACAGGCCCGATCTGCCCTATGAGCAAGACAAAATAAATGGGTGCGAAAGCCAAAAGCGCTAGCCAACCGACACGCGAGAGTGTCGAATTTCCAGCGTAATGTTGCCAAAGAAAACGAATTCCTAAGAATATAATTACCGTGTGCAGCAGGAACCAACACATCTGGGCGGTATCGTGATCCAACCATCCGAATGGTAAAACCAGCGGCAAGGTCCACGGCGGGTTATACATCAACGTCGGCAAGGCCATGGTTGAATCCACGGTCCTCTGCAACTCCAATACCTGCGCTGGCGAATAGGCATTGCCATTGTTCATGAGGAGTCGCGCGGCCGCCCAATAGGCAATGAAGTCGTTAGTCATTTTTCCCCTTCATCGCATAGAGCGCCTCACAAGCCAAACCCTATAGCGTTACAACCTGCGGATATGATAGGAAATCTTACTGCGTCGAAGGAACATTTTATGGACGTGACGAAACAGCCGAACTTTCTTTTCATAATTACCGACCAGCACCGTGCCGATCATCTGGGCTGCTACGGCAATCCGATTGTCAAAACCCCGAGCATCGATGGGCTCGCGCAAGCGGGAACCCGCTTTGATAATTTCTACGTCGCCACGCCGATCTGCATGCCCAATCGGGCGACGTTCATGACCGGGCGCATGCCGTCACTCCATGGGGCGCGGCAAAACGGCATCCCGCTAGCGCTCACCGCGACTACCTTCGTCGAGATCCTGCGGGCGGCGGGCTACGATACCGCGCTGATCGGCAAATGCCACCTGCAAAGTATCAGCGGCGCCCGCCCGACCATCGGCATGCCAGAAGCGGATCCCGACAGAGTTCAGCCGCCGGAGCAGTTGCGCGAGGCGGATAAGAGTTGGCTTAACCATGGCCGCTACGATCAGGAACTGCGCTCCACTTGGCAAAACGATTCCAGCTTCCAGCTTAGCCTGCCCTACTACGGCTTTAACCAGGTAGAGCTCGCTGTCGGTCATGGCGACGAAGTGGTCGGCCACTACGACCACTGGCTCAAGCAACGAGCTGCCAATGGCGATGGGCTGCGCGGGCGCAAGAATCAGCTGCCGGGGAATAACTATGTCGCACCGCAGGCCTGGCGCACGGCGATTCCCGAAAAGCTCTATCCCACCGCCTTTGTCGCCGAACAGAGCATCAAGTATTTGGAAAACTATGCGCGCAGCGACCGCTCGCATCCCTTCTTCCTCCAATGCTCGTTTCCCGATCCGCACCATCCGTTCACGCCGCCGGGGCGCTACTGGGACATGTACAATCCGGCAGAAATACCGCTGCCACCTTCGTTCAATCCCGGCGAGCGACCCATCGTGCCGCACCTGCGCCGGCTCTACCATGAGCGGACCGCCCAGGAAGCGAACCGGGACGGCCAGCGCACTTTCGCGGTCGGTGAACGCGAAGTACGCGAAGCGACGGCGCTCACCTACGGCATGATCACCATGATCGACGACGCCATCGGCAGCATTTTGGCCTGGCTTAAAACCCTTCGTCTCGACGACGACACGGTGGTAATTTTTACCAGCGATCACGGCGACTTCATGGGCGATCACCAGTTGCTGCTAAAAGGCGCGCTGCACTATCGCGGCCTGGTTCGCGTACCGTTTATCTGGAGCGATCTGCAAATGGAAACCAACGGCAAATTAAATTCAAATCTCTGCGGCACGGTCGACCTGGCTCGGACGATATTGGACCGAGCTGGACTCACTGGGCATAACGGCATGCAGGGAAAGAGTTTACTACCGGCTGTGGACGGCGGACCCACGGGCCACGACTCCATCCTCATCGAGGAACACCAGCGGCGCGGCTATATGGGATTGGCGAATAACTTCCGCGCCCGCAGCCTGATAACTAACCAACACCGCTTGACGATCTACGAAGGCGTCGGTTGGGGCGAACTTTACGATTTCTCGACCGATCCGCACGAACTCGACAATCTTTGGAATGAGCCCGGCGCTCAACCCTTGCGGCAAGTACTGACCGAACAGTTGGCGCGAAAAATAATGGAGATGACCGACACGAGCCCGCTGGCGACCCATCACGGACCTTAATAAGAAAAACGGGTTCCAGCCGTTCCAATGGTTCTAGCGATTCCAATCGTTTTCCGGATTGAACGCGCCTCGCTCTGCGATAGACATTTGATTGGGCGAAACGGCTGGAACAATGGAACGGCTGGAACCAAGCGCAGCGATGGAACCAGTTAAGATTTAACCCCCGACGCCACCCAGGCCGGCATCGGCAATTCGACAACTTCCCCTTTAGTGTACTCGGCCAATGCGCCGCGCATCTCTTCACGGATCTTTTCTAATACCGTTGGCCTTTGCGCGCGCAGGAGCCCGGCTGTGCGCACGGTGCTATCTTTCATGGCGTTAAACAGGCCGTCGCCAGCCGGCAAACGCCAGAACTGTTGCACTTTAGTCACAGCGGGCGACTCGAAGCCGGCGACAATCAAGCCCCGTGTACACTCATCGGGATCGCTGTAGCGAAAGAACGGCGGCCCTTCCGGCAGCTTGACGCGGGGCTCGCCATGAAGTTCGACGGCGCGCAAGACAACGCCAAAGCCGACGGTCTCGTCCGGTTTCGCCCATACCGAGAAAGCAAATCTGCCGCCGGTGCGCAGTATACGGTGCGCTTCAAGCAGAGCTTTTTCCGGCTGGCCAAGATGGAGGATGCCGAAATTCATCGCCGCAGCGTCGAACAGGCCATTGCCGCAAGGCAGCTCCTCGGCGTCGCCTTCGCGAAATTCCACTCCGGAGTGAATA
>JBGTCC010000179.1:0-2060 GCA_041749055.1 Thermodesulfobacteriota bacterium
CCGCCGGCATCGACCGCAGCAAGCTCACTGACTATTCCATCGTCCGCGAACTGATCCAGAGCAACGCCGTGCCGGTGAAGAGGTAACCGGAATGGATCATTGGAGAGATGGAATAATGGGTTTACGGATCCGACACGCCGGTACTCCATCCCTCCAGCACTCCGGCGGCTCATGGCAGCACCCAAAACTTCGCAATCGGATTACCTAAGGCCGTCTTTCCATGAACGACATCTCCTTCGTCGACACTACCCTGCGCGACGGCCAACAGAGCCTGTGGGCTTTGGGCATGAAGACTGAGGCCATGCTCGGTGCCGCCGAGCAGATCGACCAGGCCGGCTTCGAGTCCTTGGAGTTCTTCAGCTCCAACATGATTAAAAAATACGTGCGCGAGCATAAAGAGAATCCGTGGGACTGGATTCGCCAGGGCACGAAGAAATTCCGCCGCACCAAGCTGCGCCTGCATGGCGGCATCCACGGCTCGGGCGCGTTCGAGAAACTTCCCGGCGCGGTCATGAAGCTGCTGGTCGAAAGAATCGTCTCCTACGGCATCACGCTAACGCGCACATCCACTTGTTGGAATGACTTTCACGGCTTCAAAGAAGAGCTGCACGAGCTGCGCCAATTGGGCATGGAAACCATCGTCAACCTGATCTACTCGGTGTCGCCACGCCACACCGACGAATACTACGCGCGCAAGGCCAAAGAAGCCGGCGAGATCCGCCCCTACCGCGTCTGTTTCAAAGATGTCGGCGGCCTGCTGACACCCGAGCGCGCCCGCACGCTGATACCGTTGATCATGAAGAATGCCGGCGAAACCCCGGTGGAATTTCACGCCCACTGCAACAATGGTCTGGCGCCGCTCTGCTACATCGAAGCAGCCAAGCTCGGCATCAAAACGATTCACACGTCGATCCCGCCGCTGGCCAACGGCTCCTCGCAACCGTCGATTTTCAACATGGCGAAAAATCTGCGCGCCGTGGGTTTTTCGCCGCGGATCAATGAAGAACCGTTGAAGCCGGTGACCGAACACTTCACCGCCATCGCCGAGCGCGACGGCCTCGCCATCGGCCGACCCCTCGCCTACGATCACTCACAGTATCTGCATCAAGTGCCCGGCGGCATGATCTCCAACCTGCGCCACCAGCTCCGCCTGGTCGGCATGGAAGACAAACTGCCGGCGACCTTGGAAGAAGCCGCGCGCGTGCGCGCCGAATTTGGCTTTCCGATCATGGTCACGCCGCTGTCGCAATTCGTCGGCACCCAGGCGGCGATCAACGTCATCGTCGGCGAGCGCTACAAAGAAGTCACCGATCAAGTGATCCAATACGCCCTCGGCGTCTGGGGCGCCGAAGCCACGGAGATCATGGAGCCCAACGTGAAAGATCGCATACTGAATCGCGGCCGCGCCAAGGAATGGACCGCCTGGGAACCGCCGCAACCTTCGCTCAAAGAAGTCCGCAACAAATTCGGCGGCCCGTCGCTCTCAGATGAAGAGCTCTTACTGCGCGTCTATGCCGGCAACGATAATGTCAACGCCCTCATGACCGCCGGCGCGCCCAAAGCCAAGCTCGACGGCAAACGGCCGCTCCTGCAACTGATCGAAGAACTGACCAAGAAAAAAGCCAGCAGCCACATTCACATCAACCGCAACGGCGTCTCGCTCACGCTGGGGAAGTCTGCTAAAGCCGATATCCCGGCGTGAAATGCAGCGATTATCTTCACGACGAAGGACAGGAAGATCACGAAGTTCAAGATAAGTTTTCCGCAATCTTCGCATGCTTCGTGACCTTCGTGGTGCGATATTATCTTTCTCTTCACTTATGGAGCTACCATGATTTACACCGGCCTGCGCGATTGGCTCACTAAAGTCGACGCCATCGGCGAACTCAGCACGCTCGAAAACATCGACTGGAATCTAGAGATGGGCGCCATCGTCGACGTGCTTTACCGCGAGCATCCGCCCCATGCGCCGGCGCTGATCTTCGACAAGATCAAAGATCATCAGCCCGGCTACCGGACGCTGTTTGGCCACTTCGCCTCGCCGAAGCGCATCGCCCTCA
>JBGTCC010000180.1:0-2062 GCA_041749055.1 Thermodesulfobacteriota bacterium
AGAGTGGGAGGCTAGAGGTCTGGAGAGCACCGGGCGAGAAGGCCGCGGCGTCGCGACAGGTTCAATGTGGGGCGGGTGTCGGGAAGGCGGGAATGGCGTTAAATCTTTACTCCGGCAACTTTGGTGCTGGTCAAGAAAAGCGACCTTGAAAGTCTCTGGAGACCTACCCGATCGAGGCGAAATCGAATAAAAATAGCCGTTGCTAACTTCTAGGCTGAAATGTACACTTCAGCCATAAAGGGGGTCAACGGCTATGGCACAGGTTAACACGGTAAATGCGCGGGCGCAGTTTTCAGACATCATCAACCGGGCGGCTTTCGGTAAGGAGCGGGTCACGCTTACCCGCCGGGGCAAAGAGATTGTCGCCGTTGTCCCGATCGAGGACGTGAAGTTGCTGGAAGCATTGGAAGATAAAATCGATCTTGAAGAGGCGCGGGCCGCGTTGGCAGAGTCCAAGAAGAAAGGCACCGTGTCTTGGGACAAGATCAAGAAAGAGCTGGGCCTATAGTTGGCTTACCGGATTGAGTTTACACCCAAAGCGCAGCGTGATTTCAGAGCCCTCGATGGCTCGATCCGCGGCCGGATCGCGCGCCGGATCGACTCGCTGGCGGAGAACCCATTTCCATCCGGTATCAAGAAAATTGAAGGCGAGGATGAGCTTTACCGCTTACGAGTGGGCGACTATCGGGTGATCTACCAAGTGCAAGGCAAAGTCCTGTTGGTTTTGATCGTGGGCATAGGACACCGGCGCGAGGTTTACCGGCGGGTCGGGGGAAAGTGATGGCCAAAGGCATCTACGAGCGCAAAGGTTTGAACGGCGACTTGACCTACTACATCCGTTACCAGGTCGACGGCACCGACATCAAAGTGCGCATCGGGCGGAATTTGGCGGGATTTACGCGGGGGAGATGGCCAAGGACGCGCTTAAATCGCGTTTGGGCGATGTAGCGCAGGGGCACTTCAATCTGAAGAAGGTGCGCAAGCCGGTGCCGTTCTCGAAGCCGGCCGAGCGCTACGAAGAGTTCGCGGCCGGCTAAAGGCGCGGTTGGCAGGAAGAGAAGTACATCGTCGACGAGTTCGCGAAGCTCGTCGGCGATACGCCCTTGGCGAATATCACCACCTGGCAAATTGAAAAGTGGAAAGCTGAGCAAGGTGACCGTCTACAATGCCTTCAATATGGTCTGCAATGCGGCTGAGATCGAAGATTTCCGCTTCCACGGCCTGGGACCTACCTTTGCCTCGCATCTGGTCATGGCTGGCGTGGATTTGGTCACGGTGAAGGAATTACTCGGCCACAAGACCATCAACATCACCAGCCGCTACACTCATCTGGCCCAAAAGCACAAATCGTTGGCTGTGGCGAAGCTGACTGAACGGTTTAAATCTCGAGCGATCGCAGCGCCCGGCCAGATAAAGTATCGTATTGGATGAATTGAAGCTGGCGATCAATTCAATGTTGGCAGTTTTGCCGTTATACTGGTCACAAAACCGGTTTTTTTTTAGTGAGGCTTGGTCGAGGGCTGGGAATCTCTAACGAAATCAAGTGGAAATTGGAGGCGGCGAGCGGATTCGAACCGCTGCATCGAGGTTTTGCAGACCTCTCCCTTAACCACTTGGGTACGCCGCCTTCGCGGAAATAGGTAACATGTTATGTTTGCGACATGCAATAAGCGCTGAAATTATTGACTTCCCGAGCTGAAACAAGTAGTTAAATTAAAAGCTTACAAGGAGTTTATCGATGGCGACGATGATCACGGCGGAGTGCATTAACTGCGGGGCATGCGAACCTGAGTGTCCTAATAATGCGATCAGCCAGGGCGATCCCGTTTATGTCATTGACCCGCTTTTATGCACCGAATGCGTTGGGTTTCATGATTATGAGGCCTGTGCGGCGGTCTGCCCGGTCGATGTTTGCGTGACCGATCCGAATAATATTGAATCCGAGGATGTTTTAGTCGCCAGGGCGCGAGCGTTACATCCCGAGGTGACGATTGGCGATAGTTTCCAATCGCGCTTCCGCAAAGGGGATGCGGCGGCTCCAGCGGCTGCTGCCACGACGGCG
>JBGTCC010000181.1:0-2883 GCA_041749055.1 Thermodesulfobacteriota bacterium
AACGGCGATGAGAAAGCGGTGGCGGAAATCATCAAAAGCCCATACGTGCTGGTCGGTCAGTCGGATGCGGGCGCTCATCTGATCTACGACGCCGGCTTCGGCTACGCGACGCGGCTGTTGGGCTACTGGGTGCGCGAAAAGCAAATCATGACGGTGGAAGAAGCCGTGCGCAAGCTGACCTTCATGGTCGCATCGATCTTCGGCTTGCCGGATCGCGGCTTACTGCGCCGCGGCATGGCGGCGGATATTTGTCTCTTCGACCCGGCGACCGTCCGCGAGTGCGACGCCGAGATGGTGCAAGACTTGCCGGGCAACGAGAAGCGCTTCATTCAAAAAGCGGTGGGCATCGAGATGACTATCGTCAACGGCCAAGTCCTGGTGGAGAAGGAAAATCACACGGGGGCGTTGCCGGGAACTGTGCTCGGCGGCGGCAACGGCGCCACGTTGCAGGCGGCGGCGTAGGATCGGAATTTAACCACAAAGAGCACATAGTTCACAAAATAAGAAAGTCGGAATTTCTCCCGCAAAGGAGCGAAGGCGCAAAGCGGGAACCTCCAACTTCCTTCCCCCCGCGAAGCGGGGAGGATAAAGGTGGGGGCTTGAACGGAGCGTAATCGGTTGAACGGCTTGAAAGATTGGAACCGAAGTTAGGAAAGATCATGGGCGCTACTGAGAAGATTGCTCGGTTCATTGTCGACAGCGAATATAAAAATATCCCGCGCGAGGTTGTCGACAAGGCGAAGCGCTCGGCGCTGGACTGTTTAGCCGCGTCGTTGGCTGGTATCTCCGAACCGGTGAGCCAGACCGTCACTGGCTACGTAACCAAACTCGGGGGGCCGGCGCAGGCCTCTGTTTATGGCGCGGGAGTCAAAGTTGCGGTCGCCGATGCGGCGCTGGCCAATGGTTCGATTGCTCATGCGCTGGATTATGACGACTGCGGCGTTAAGATCGGCCATCCAAGCGTTCTGGTTTTGCCTGCCTTGCTTAGCCTTGCCGAACATATCGGCGCCTCGGGACGGGATTTACTCGTCGCTTACCTCGTGGGGCTGGAGGTCGAAGGCAAGTTGGCGCTGCATGCCGACTTCAAGTTGATGCAGGCGCGTTTGAATCATCAAACCTGGTACGGATCCGTCGGCGCGGCGGCGGCCTGTGCCAAGCTGCTCAAGTTGGATGTATCGAAGACGAGAATGGCGTTGGGGCTCGCCGGCAACTCCGCCTGCGGATTATCCGCCAATCATGGCAGCATGGCTGGCGCCATGGCGGCGGGCCACGCCTGCCGCAACGGGGTCAGCGCCGCGTTGATGGCGCAAGCGGGCATCACCGCCAATGCGGATATTATCGAGGCGAAGAACGGTTTCTACGACACGCTTGTCGGCTCCGGCCACTACGATGCCGAGCGCATGGCTGACGGTTTGGGAAAACCCTTTTACATCGAGTCGCCAGGCATCAGTCTAAAAATGTATCCGAGCTGCTACCACACGCACCGGGCCCTCGATGGCGTTTTCCAGTTGTTGGACGAACACCACCTTAACGATAAAGATATCGCTGCCGTCGACGTCGGTACCTCGGAGCGCGCCTTGCGCGTTTTGGCGTTTTCCGAACCCGCGACGGCGTACCAAGCCAAGTTCAGCATGCCGCACTGCATCGCCGCCGCCGTGGTGGATCATCAGGTGACGCTGGAGACTTTCACCGATCGCAAGCTAAACGATCGCAGCATTGTCGAAGCCCGCAAGAAGGTTCAGCTTTCCTTCCCCAACGTCCCCATCTGGCCCGGCCTAGCTGACGTCGGCCCCGACACCGAGTTCGTCGGCAATCCGGTGACGATCCGCACGACTGATGGGCGCAATTTAAGCGCGCGAGTGGATATACCGCGGGGCGATGCCTCGCTGCCGCTGACCGACGACGAGTTGCTAGGGAAATACCGTGACTGTGCCCGCGCTCACTTAAGCCAGGACAACATAGAGCGCAGCGTTGGCTTGGTTCGCGAGTTAGAGAAGGTGGGGGATGTCGGGACGCTGATGGCGATTCTCAGGTCGCCTTTGCACAAGGCTTAAGAATTGGGGTGCTAATTGCTCTAGAATCGCAGGCAGAGATTGCCCCAATATGGCAAAAAATAAAGCAAAGCCCTTACCGCGATCGAAATCCCTCAATGAGCTTGTGGAATTCTTCGACAAACACGACATGGGTGACTACTGGGATCGATTGCCGAAAGCTGAATTTGAAGTAAACATCAAAACCCGAAAACACCTTGTCGCGATCGACGAAAAGATTATTCCTAGCATCAACCAAATCGCCAAATCGAAGAGAGTGACATCTGCGAAGCTCATCAATACGTGGCTGCGGGAGAAGGTCACAGCCGCAAATCGGGTGTAACCAGTTGGTCAGCCGTGGCTATGTGTTGGGATTTCTCAGATACAAACTAGTTGAAAAGGGTAGTTCTATCTGTTTCGCGATTTATGATCGATCGAAAAAAAACGAGCTAGACTGTAGTAAATGTCATGCCTGACGCCAAACGCAAGCGCTGCATTACGGAAATTTGCCTTGATGTGTTGGCAATGAGTCAATACTCAGGCCTGACCGTGCGCCTGTGCGACCAGCTCATGGTGAAGCCCGTTGACCTGGTCGCATTGAACGAATGGCTGCTAGGCGCATCGCGTCGGCGAATCCAATTGAACTCGTAAAGGGGCAGCTAGGTGGCGCTGTTTAGCTAATCGATCGGACTGACGGGGAATCTCGCTTGCCATTCCTTGGCGGGTATCGTACTACCAAGCAGTATGAATAAAATAATCGGAGGAAGTGCCATGCTTTGCAGGTCAGTAATTTTCGCTGCAGTAATCCTGCCCCTCGCCGTACACGCGCAAGACCCCGTGCAGACCGATGGCG
>JBGTCC010000182.1:0-3266 GCA_041749055.1 Thermodesulfobacteriota bacterium
AAGCCTGGGGTCGAGATCGGCACCGGGATCATGTCGAGGCCATGGCCGTTGAGAATATCTTGACCCTGCCAGACCACCTCATGGACGGGCGCCGAAGTTACTTTGATGGGGTCGAAGGGGTTTAACTGTGCTTGATTCCAGCGTTCGGCGATTTGTTCGGGCTCGCACATCATGCCGATGGCGTAAATTTCCGTGGTTGCCGCCAGGGTGCCGACGGTCACGGGCATCGAATAACGTTTACCCTTGGAATCGATAATCTTCTCGAACAGAAAGGCCTTGCGATCGCGTTCGTCGAGCCCGCGAAACTGCCAGCGCACGAGGGGCATCAGCTCGGTGTCTTTGTTGATTTCGCGCTGGATGCGGACTAATTTGCCGCGCTCTTCGAGCGCCTTTAAATGCTCGCGAAAATCTCGATAATATTTTACCGTGTTGGCCATTGAATTCTTCCTATCATTGGTGTTTCCGTCATCTATTATCTGGGCTCGGGAGGTTGTCAAGCGTCCCGAATCACACTTGTGGGGCGGAGTTATTGATCCTTGTTTGATCTAGAGGGAGTCTGCTACACTACGCCATTGATCCTGAGATTACGCAATCGCTTAGCCGATATGAATATCCAACATCGCGCACCGCATCCCAGTATCGGCACTACCGCTCTAATACCGCAATCGCTTCCGGGAATTGGCTCGCGCTACTTTTGGCTGCTCGCAGTGCTGTTGGTCGGCCTGTTTTATCTAATTGACCTGTGGACATCGGCGTACTTCGCGATTCCCATCAGCTACGCCGCCGCCTTAGTGTTGGCTGTGGCGGTGCATGGCAGGCGAGAGAAAATTGCCGTTGCGGCGTCCTGTACGGCGATGTTCGTGGCACAGTTTTTTTCAATCCATGACACCTCGGGGCCGCCGGCATCGGCAGAACTGACGAATCAAGGGTTCGCCCTATTGATGGTATGGAGCGTGACCACTTTAGGGCTGCGCCAACACTCGTTGGAAGCAGGCCGGCGCGATAGCGAGCGCGTCGCAAACGAACGGCTGGCTCTGCTCAACACCATCTACACTTCGGCACCGGTGGGTCTGTGTTTTGTCGATCTCAATCTGCGCTATCTGTCGATGAACGCGGCGTTGGCGGAGATGCATGGCCGAGCGCCGGAGGATTTTATCGGTAAAACCATTCGGGACGCCAATCCGAATCTGGCGGATACCGTCGAAGTTTATTACCGCCGGGTGATCGAGAGCGGTAAGCCGATCTTGGATGTCGAAATCAAAGCTACTACGGCAGCGCGCCCCGGCGAGCGCTTTTCTTGGCTGGCAAGCTACTTCCCGGTGCACAACCCGAGCGGCGACTTACTCGGTGTCAACGTCGCGGTACGCGATATCACAGGGCGGAAACAGGCCGAAGCGGATACTCTGTTTCTGTTGGACCTCGCTGACTGCATACGCTTCGCGGCCAACGCCGATGAGCTCGCCTGGGTCGTTGCGGTGGCCTTGGGCGAACATGTCAAAGTCAATCGCTGCGCGTTTCTCGAGATCGATACCGAGCAGGATCGGTTGATCATTCAGCGCGATTATCACCCGCATATCCCGTCGTTAGTCGGCACCTATTCGCTGGGCGCGTTTGGACCGTTGTTGACCGAGGCCGGCCGCGCCGGTCAAACCACGACGATCACGGATGTCGCCCAGGATGTGCGCACGAGAGTGCATATACAGTCTTACCAGCGGGCCGGTATTGGTGCATTGGTCGCTGTGCCGCTGCTGCGCGAAGGGACGCTGGTATCCGCGTTGGCGATGGCGCACGCCGAGCCGCGCCAGTGGAGCGAACGGGAAGTCCTACTCATCAATATGGTCGCTGAACGCACCTGGCTGGCGGTTGAAAAATTACGTCTCGACGACGCCCTACGTTTGAGCGGCGAGGCTTTGCGTGAAGCCGACCGGCGCAAAGATGAGTTCTTAGCCACCCTCGCCCACGAATTGCGCAATCCCTTGTCGCTGGTTCGCAATGTCGTCAACCTGCAACAAGAGCCGAATAATTCACTACTCGATCCACATTGGGGGCCGGACATCATCGATCGCCAGGTGAAATACCTCACACGCTTGACCGACGATCTTTTCGATGTCAGCCGCATTACTCGGGAAAAGTTGGAGTTGCAAAGGGAACCGCTCAATCTCGCCGAGATTGTCAGAGCGGCGGTGGAATCGAGCCGGCCGTTGATCGACCAACGGCAACATGAACTGACCGTGACCATGTCGCAGGATTCGATCTACGTTGAGGCCGATCGGCTTCGGCTCACCCAGGTCGTCATGAATCTTTTGAACAATGCCGCTAAGTACACCCCGGATCCAGGCCATATTTGGCTCAATGTCGAGCAGGCGGGCGATATCGTCGTTATCCGAGTCAAAGACACCGGAATCGGCATTGCAGGAGAAAGCTTGCCCCATGTTTTCGAGCTGTTTTACCAAGCGGACCGGTCGTTTACGCGCGGCGAGGGCGGTCTTGGTCTGGGCTTGACCCTGGTGCACCGGCTGGTCGAACTGCATGGCGGCAAAGTCGAGGTCCGCAGCGAGGGCATGAACCGCGGCAGCGAATTCACCGTGCGATTACCGGTAGCCGCCCATCGGCCGGAAAGCGACGACCTTCGACAAGATCGAATGGACGAAACTAGCTTGCCGGTTCGGAGCCGGCGCATCCTGGTGGCGGATGATTTTCCCCAGTCCGCCGAGACCTTGGCGCGCCTGCTGAAAAAAGACGGTAACGAAGTGCAGATCGCCCAGGATGGCGTCGCGGCGGTGGAAGCTGCCGAGGAATTCTTGCCTGAAATTATCTTAATGGACCTCGCCATGCCGAGACTCGACGGATATCAAGCCGCGCAACGGATACGCCAACAGCCTTGGGGCAAATCGATGATTCTCATTGCCCTTACCGGTTGGGGTCAGCAACAAGACCGGCGCCGCACCCAGGAAGCCGGCTTCGACGCCCATCTCACCAAACCGGTCCATTACGATGCGATCATGAGCTTACTGACCCGTCTCGCCACTCCCGCTGCCGCCAACGAAAGTCACGGTCTGCCGCATTAAAGTATTTGTCCGTAGTTCGAACTTTTCGCAAGATAATTGCTCCAATCCACTGGCCTTAAGTGTGGATTTGCGATTAGGCGGGGCAGCGCTGTTGCAGCAATATCAGCAAACTTTTCGGACTGACCCTGGATCTGCGGTTAAATCTTTATTGACATTTCGCCGCTCAGTACGAATCTCTGCTTGACAGTAATTTCGTCG
>JBGTCC010000183.1:0-4879 GCA_041749055.1 Thermodesulfobacteriota bacterium
GGCAACATTCGGAAGGACTTCAAAGATCCCGTTTACGCATTCAGCGATGGCGCCGGCATTTAAGCCACCGCGTAGCCGCCTAAGTCGACAAGAATCCTCAAGATTGCCAAGCAAGTGTGTTTGACTAAGAAGAGCGTGGGACTTGGCAGGGTCGGACCGAGCTGCAAGCTGAAGCAAGGAGAATCGCGGTATGAAAGACGTCGAACAGGATCTCATAGCGACTGCGCTGCCCTATTGGGAAACAGAGGCGACCATCGTTCGGCGATTTTTTAACAGCAAGCCGACGCGGGAGCATCATATTTTTTGGCTCAAGGCGCAGCTGTGGAAGGAACTCCATCCGGTGGACGGATATTTCACCGGGCTGCAAAAAGAACTGAACAATCTGGCGGCGAGTTTTCCCGAGATCGACAAAACCATCGGGCGCCGCCAATATCACTCGCTCCTGGAACAACTCACTCAAGAGTTCAATCACTACGTGCTCATGGCTGACGTTCTCGAATATCTTCTGAGCCATGCGGTTTCCGCCGAGGATACGTTTCAACTACCGCAGGAGAAAAAACTCGGAGATCTGCGCAGAGCTTACGCAAACTCGGGATCGGCTGTTGATAGAGCAGCCGTGCTCGTCACCGAAGGCGGTGGCGCGCGGATGTTTCGCGAAGCAAGAAAACTCAAAGGCGGCCGGCTCGAAAGAATGATCGCCGGCGCGATGGAGGTCGTCTATCGCGACGAGAAGAACCACTATAGGGACGCCGCCCGGGAAGCGGCCCGCGCAGTCCAGACCGGGCAGGACCTGGCGCGAATGAAAAAGGCGGTGCGGGAAGTAAGCCTGCAACGAGTCCACATGCGCAATGAGATGTTCAAGGCGCCGCTGACCAGCGCCGAAATCAAAAATTGTTTGGCATCTCACGCGCAATGAATCTAATCTGCACCGCAGCTTGCTGCGAGGACAAAATTGTTGGGGCTTCCAACGGGGGTTGAACATCCCTTTTGGGCGCGAGCGGGGTCCATACCCCGAGCGCGAAATGGCCAGTTGATTAATCGCCTGACAGCACTCCCGCGTATGCACCTGGCCGTGATTCTCTAATCCCGTCACAGTTCCCAAGGGGGCATCACCGATTCGCGCGTTGACAATCAAACGGTTCGTCAAATATTTTGCCCTGAGGGTCGATGCAGCCGAGATGATTAGCCGGCAGTGTCGGCAGGAAGATCCGCTCTTGGAGCAGTCCGCTAATCGGCAGGACGGAGGAAATGAGAATATGGCAGAGCAAGTACTAGTGGTACAGGGTGGAAAACTGATTGACGGGACCGGCCGGCCGCCCATCGAGAATTCCGTGATTGTCATCCAGGCAGGCAAATTCCAGGCGGTCGGCAGCAGCGGCGAAGTCGCTATTCCCGCCGGCGCTGAGGTCATCGATCTAAAAGGCAAGACAGTTATGCCGGGATTCATCGATGGCCATGGCCACCTAGAGGATTTTCATGGCGAGCTTTATCTTCATTTGGGCATTACCACCTGCGCCAATATCGAGCTCTACCAGGACGGCCCGTGGACTCTGGCGCAAAAACAGGGCACCGCGCTGGGGAAAATCCGCGGGCCGCGGATTTGGATGTCGGGGCGGGCGATCGGCGGCGTCAGCACCGGGCACGATGCCTTTGGCTCGCGAACCGTCCGCGACAACATCATCGTCACCACGGCGGAAGAAGTGCGCCGAGCGGTGCAGCGGAAAAAGCAGCTTGGTTGCGACATCCTCAAGGTCAATGAGTTTCTTTCGCTGGACTTGGTGAAAGTCGCCGTCGACGAAGCACATCGCCTCGACATGGCGGTGGCCGCCCACAGTTGGGACGTTGTCGGCGCGGCCAATGCGGGCGTCGACGCCATCGAGCATATCTGGTCGGTAGGCTACAGCTCGATTCCCTATGCACCGGCCAGGCGCAAGCTCGCCGAGGATCGACTCGGCGGCGTGATCGACCAGGAGCTCGCCGGCGCTTATTATCAGACTGAAAATTACGACGCGGTGATCGGCGCGATGGTGGCGCGCCAGGTCGCGTGGACTCCGACTATCGCAAAGTGGCTGCGTCCACTTTCGCCGAGCGCGGAGCGCTTTAGAAAAAGAGAGCAGGAAATCTTGAACAACCCCGAAGCCGGTCTGCCCGCGGCGGTCCGCGCGGTGACCGACAACTCCTACGACAAGTTACTCAAGCGCTATACGCCGGCGCAGCTCGAGCAAGCCAAAGTCGGCTATGAAAAGGCGAAAGAATTCATCCGGCGTTTTGTCCAAGCCGGCGGCATTCTAAAGGAAGGCTCGGACCCGCCGCGCGGCATGGCGGCGTTGCTGATGCATCAGGCGCTGGCGATGGACGTGGAGGCGGGCGTGCCGCCGATGAAGGCGATCCAAGCCGCCACGCTCAACGTCGCCAGGACGTTCAAGAAAGACCACGACTACGGCAGCGTCGAGCCCGGCAAGGTCGCAGATCTTTCCATCGTCGAGGGCGACCCGCTAGAAGACATCTGGATGACGCAGAACGTCAAGATGGTCGTCATGGACGGCAAGGTCATCGATAGCGGATTTAAAAAATACAAGAATCCGATCGCGTCATTTTATTCCTATCAGAGCTTGCCGCTGGACCTGGAAATATCACCGCTGTTTCTCATCGAGGGCTCCGGCCCGACGACGTTGAAGGTGAGGGGGCAGGGCGGCATGTGGCCATTCCATCGCGTCATGTTGAACGGTCAGCCGCTGCCGACCAGCTTTGTCTCGAAGGACGAACTCAAGGCGACCATTGCACCCGACGCGATACCCACCGCGGGCACCTACATCGTCACGCTCAAGTGCGAAGGAGAAGCGTTCCCCGAGTCCCATCGCGCCCATCTGGTGGTGGGCTTTAAAACATCGTCATAGTGCGATTAGAGTATCTGTCACAGATTACCGAAGGAGCTAGCGGCCGTGGCAAGCTGCATCCACGTCGTGCGAGTTACCAATTTAGGCCCGCGTCGCAAGGCTCATTCAACGCGCCTGAAAGAAAGCATCTTCTTCATGGACATAGCCGATCACCCGCGCATCGTTCAATGAGCGGATACGTAGATACGGTCCCGTTTTGCTTTCCACCACCACCTGCGTGCCGCGCCGGAGGGTCACCGTTACGTTGGCATTCGCTGCGGGTCTATCGCGGACGAAGGAATTGCCGACGACCTCAAAGTTCCCCAAATAGGCCGGCGCTCTTTTCTCTGTGATTTCTCCACCGTCAGGTTGAACAGGTTCATGATTGGATGAAGAGACTTGAGGCGTGGCGGGTTGCGCTTTCGAGCCTTCAACCCTCACCTCTAACTCAGAAGTATGACCTGGGCCTTGTTGAGCGATGGCTCCCCACTTAACGGTTAGATGCGACAGATAGTTTTTACTCCGCTGCCAATAGGGCATCGTCCCGGCGCCGGCCAGTAAAATAATTCCCAGGACTATTGCCATGGCCGAAGTCATGGCCGATTTTGTTGGGCCTCGCTTGAAATAAATCGCTCCGAATTGCCCGTGTTGGGATTCCTCCGCCTGAGCTTCATGTCGGTCCTTCGCTGCTCGAAAATTTGCCCCCACCCATCCCGTCCAGGTTCTAAGCCTGTGGTATAAGGTCACCTCCCAGAGACGCAGTGCCGAAGCTTTTAGTTTAGGGAGGGCTCCAGAAACGGAATCGGCGTTAAGTTTTACCCCACTTGGCGGCAATGATCGGCAGCGCGCCTGCCTCGCCTTGTCTTGCTCCGCTTCTACCCGAAGGGCTTCCTGCCAAGTGATATGAAATGTTTTCTTCGCTGGCTTTTCCATTTCGAACCTCCGCCGGGAGAAGCGGTACATTACGCTCGACCCACGCTTGAATCAAGAGCAACTCGGATGCCAAAGAGTGTCAAAGAACGACAACGATTTCTTTAGCTTTTTCGATTTTTTCATCGGCAGATCGAGTGAAGCGTAAACATTGGTGACTGCTTCAGTTGTCAGCAGTGTCAACTAAGAGTAGCCAACGAGTAAGGTTATTAGTGGAGGAGACAGGTCTGCGGCGTCGTGCGCTAGATTCGGAGATAGAGGAGGGGGTAGATTAAGAATGACCGCTCAAGCCGATCCTACGATTGACCAGCGCCGCGCGGTTACTTGATGGCCTTACCCGCCTGCCGAGAAAGAAATCCTGCTAGTATAGATGCAACTCTCATCGTGCGGTGTCGGTGACCGGAGGGTCAACCGTTTTCAAGCAGATAACTGCGCCGATCGATCTTTACGGTACCGTTGGTAAAACTGATCGAAATATTGATGTCTCCTTCGCCTCGGAGCCACGGCACTACCTTCATGGTTCGAAGACCCGCTTTGGTATTGGGCTCTTGGAATGCGATCGCTTCGGCCTGTGTACGAGTCTCAGCGCGCAAGATGAACATGCCGTAACCAGGATCACAGACTGATCTGCCGCCGGCTAAAATCAAGATCTTGCCTCGGTCCGACTCGCGGTTTGCTACAACAGGCAGCTTGCTCACACCGCTGCCAACTCGATCAACCAATGGTCTGACCATTGGAAGCTCTCTCCGCTATGGAGTTAGCGCTTGTTGCGTCGGCGCACTCTGATCCTTGTTCTTCTCCGCACGAACGGTCTTGAGAAGTTCGGTCGATATCAATCCTTCCGCGGCAGCGTGGGCTGCAGCAAATTCACTGTCCGGCGCAAGCACCAGTTGGCTGCCGGTGGGGCGAATTTCCTCTATGAGCTTATCGATCGCTGCCAGCCGATCGGGGTGTTTACTGACGCTGCGTATGTAGACTGTGCGAATGCGAGTGGGATATTCTTTCACCACGTCCCGGTAAATTTCCGGATCGCGCTCGCCACTGTCGCCAATCAGCACGAATGGCAAATGCGG
>JBGTCC010000184.1:0-2687 GCA_041749055.1 Thermodesulfobacteriota bacterium
GATGCCGAAGTGGTGAATGCACGGTCCCAGACCGGCCGCGCGGGACTCGGCTGAATCTTCGCTGTCATATTTGATCAGAGCGAGGTCGATAGCGCCGTCACTTAGGTGGCGCGAAGTATGGTCGCGGACTTGGCCGGTTTGCACTTCGACGAAGCCAAAAGTCTTTTGGTAAAACTCCGTGGCCTTTTCTAAATCGTCAACTTTGACGGCGATGTGAACGATGCGGGCCATGGGGACTCCTTCATTCCGCTTGGCATCTCAAGCCTGTTATCGGTTACTGGAGGCCGCTAACCTCGCTGGGCAGGGCAAAATGGATATTCTCTTCAACTACGCCGAGTTGTTCCACCGTTGCGCCTTGGCTTCGAAAAAACTCCACGGCTTGTTGGACCAGTTGTTCCGGCACGGATGCGCCGGAAGTGATGCCGACTATTGAAATTCCCTTCAACCATTGCGCGTCGATAGCGCTGTGGTCGTCGATGAGGTATGCCGGCTTGCCCAGGGCGCGGGCGACTTTTACCAGTTGATTGGAGTTTTCACTATTCTTCGAACCGATGACCAGAACCAGGTCGACTCGCAGCGCCAATTGCTTGACCGCGTCCTGGCGGTTCTGCGTGGCGTAGCAGATGTCCTCTTTGGCCGGCGTGATCATTTTGGGAAAGCGCTGTTTGAGGGTGTCAATAATTTCTTTGGTGTCATCGACGCTCAGTGTCGTTTGCGTGAGGACCACGAGTTTCTCCGGATTCGGCGGCATGATCGCTTTGGCTTCGGCGACGTTCTCGACGACCAGCGTGCGCTGCGGCGCTTCACCGCTGGTGCCGGCGATCTCGTCATGGTTGCGGTGGCCCACCAGGATAATCCAGTAGTCTTGGGCGACAAATTTGCGTACCTCACGGTGGACTTTGTCGACCAACGGACAGGTGGCGTCGATGACCCAGTGTAAGTGTTTTTCTTTGGCCTGCTGCCAGATGGCCGGCGAGACACCGTGGGCGCTGAAGATAACATTCGTTCCTGCCGGTACTTCGGCAATGGAGTTGACAAACACGACGCCTTTTTGTGTGAAATTAGCGACGACGTATTGATTGTGGACGATCTCATGAAACACGTAGAGCGGCGCGCCATGTTGTGCCAAGGCCCGATCGACGGTCTCGATTGCCATTTCGACGCCGGCACAAAAGCCCCGGGGCTTGGCGAGAATCACCTTTTCAATGGCCATAAAGTTGTTTTCGAGTCTGGCTGAGTCGGCCGACACTGTCAACTCGCAGAGCGCACTGGGGTATCAAGACCGATCTAACATCGAGAGAATCTTCTGCGCTGCGACCTGGGCGCCGTTCAATTCAATCTCGGGCCAATGGGGCGGTTTGGCCAGTAAGCGGCTGAGATAGGGCGATAGATCTCCGCGCAGTAGCTCCTGCTGTGGAATGAATTCCGCCGTGGCGCAGTCACGCAGCGCCGCTACCAACTGCGGATACTCGGCGAAGTCGCCGCGGTCGGTATAGAGGATCGGTACCTGCTGCGCCAGAACATCGGCGACGATTCCATAGCCCGGTTTGGTGACGATCGCGTCAGCTGTGCGTAGCAGGTCTTGGTAGTGAGTTTGGGTTGCCGGCAAGGTAAGAAGATTGCTCTCGCGTCGATGGCCTGTTCCGGTCATGACAAAAAAGTATTCCCGCTGCCGCGCCAGTTGGTTCCACGGTAAACGATCGATACCCAAGCCGCCAAAGCTGAGCAACACGATGGTTGCGGCCTGGGGTAAGGTGAAAGCCTGGCGCGTCTGTGTTTTGGTAAATTCTGATCTTCGGGTAATCCACGGGATCGCTTGCTGGCGCGGAAACATGGCAGTGTCGCAGGGATATGGTAGGGTAAGCGCATTAGTGGCTTTGCCGTAGCATTGCGTCATGCTGTCGATTAAAGGCGCGAATTCGGGATGTGCTTCGACATAGGCGCGGTAGATCACGTCCCAGGTAAAATTGGTGATGGAGACAGACGGCACACCTGCTTGGGCGGCGATCTCAAAAGCGAGCGGCGGGGTGTCGGCGACGATTAGATCGATGTGGTTGGCCTTGGTGAATGCCAGTTCTTGATCGATGAGCTTCCGCGGGTTGGCATAGATCGCACGACAGGCGGCGAGCGTTTCCGCCAACTCCATGTGCAGACTGTCGGTTTGGACGATGCCGGCATCGATGGCTTGGTGCGAATAGCAGACCGGCATGGCGCTGTTGTGGAAAATCCACTCCGGCGCGGTGGTGCGGACGTGAATGCCCAGGTCCGGGCGAATTGCCGCCAGCGCCCGCACGACTTGTTGCGAGCGCATGGCGTGGCCGAAGCCGTGACCGGTTATATAATAGAGAATTGATCTCAAGCGGCTTTTAGTTGTATGAAATTGCCATCTCAAACTAGGGAGCGGCTCAGGAATTGTCAAGCCAGCGCTGCGCTATGCGCAGGGAAGAGGTGATACGATGACCGGTGTAATCAAGAAAATCATGCGCGATAAAGGTTTCGGATTTATCAAGCCGGACGATAGCAGCGAAGATGTGTTTTTTCATCGTAGCAGCTTGGCGCCGCGGGTGCAGATCGAGGATATCAACGAAGGCGACACCGTGCAGTTCCAAACCCGCAAGGGCGACAAGGGTCCGGTGGCGTTCGATCTCAAGGTGCGCTGAAGATATCAATAAACAAGGCATTTCGCC
>JBGTCC010000185.1:0-4248 GCA_041749055.1 Thermodesulfobacteriota bacterium
CGGCGCTTCGTCCCGTTCGCCCTCGCCAATGACAATCGTGCCATCGATACCCAAACCATCGAAGGCCTTGCGCATGGCATCCACCGCCGCCTGGTCGGCGGCTTTCTCATCGCCGCGGCCGGTCAAGCGGGCGCACTTAAGCGCCGCCGCTTCGGTCACTCGCACTGCTTCTAGAGCTAGATTTCTGTCCATGTCGGTCTCCCTTCAATCAGCGACTCCATGAGCCGATAAGCTTGCTCGGCGACCACGCCGGTCTTAACCGCGTCTTTTTCATTGTAACCCACGGCGCCGTTATCGCGCTCTTCTTGAGGCGAATACAATACGAACGGCACCGGTTCGGAAACATGGGTCTTGAGCGCGCAGGCGGTCGGGTGGTCGGGCATGAGCAGGATCCGATAGTCCTGGCGCTGCGCCATGCCTTTCAACACCGTGCCGACGACTTTTTCGTCAAAATCCTCCAGCGCCTGAATCTTTGCAATCCAGTCGCCCATATGGCCGGCCTCGTCGGTGGCCTCGACATGGATAAACACCAGGTCGTATTTCTCCAATGAGCGCACGCCATATTCGCCCTTACCGAGATAATTAGTATCGAGAAAACCGGTAATTCCCGGCACATCGATGCGCTCCAAGCCTGCATAGACACCTAAACCGTGAATGATATCGACGGCCGAAATCACGCCGCCGGTAATGCCGAACCGTTCGGTCAACGGCGGCAACTGCGGTGCCCGTCCCTGGCCCCACAGCCAAATCGTCGTCGCTTGGCGCCGGCCTTCGGCTTTGCGCTTCAGGTTGATCGGATGCTGTGCCAATAAAGTTTGCGACGCCGCCATCAGCTTGAGCAAGCGCTCGGCGCCCTCGCCTTTGGGCAGATAGCCGGCGGTTTTTTGATCGGTAATGTCATGGGGCGGCGTGGTTTCCATCTTTTCCATGCCGTCGCGCCAAACCATCAGATGGCGATAACTCACGCCGGGAAAAAACTCGATGCCGGCGTTGCCGAGTTCGCGGCCCAGGTCGCGGATAATCTCCGCGGCTTCATCGGTGGAGATGTGACCCGAGGTAAAGTCTTCCATGGTCGCGTCAGAGCCACTGCCCGCGACGGTGACTAAGTTGCAACGAAAAGCGATGTCTTTGGGGCCCAGCGCCACACCCATGCTGGCGGCCTCCAAGGGCGAACGGCCGGTGTGATAGACCGCCGGGTCGTAACCCATGATGCTCATGTTGCCGACATCGCTGCCGGGGGGAAAACCTTTAGGAATGACATGGGCGATGCCGTAGACGCCATGCTGCGCCAGCCAATCCATATTGGGCGTACGCGCCGCTTCCAATGGCGTCCTGTTGCCAAGGGCCTCGATCGGATAGTCGGCCATGCCGTCGCCCTGAAGTATGATATATTTCATTTATCTTAACCGCCTTAACCTTTTTATTGTTAAGATTTACTCGCCGCAGAGGCATAGAGATCACCGAGTTCGGAAAAGTTCTTGCTCAAGAACTCTTATCTCCGCGTCCTAGCGTCTCCGCGGTGCGACATCCGATCCCTGTATCAAAGCAAACTCGCAGCATTTTAGTTGGAGTTCCAGATCGGAAACCACACCGGATCGACTAGGATATAGTCGCGATTGCGAATGGAGTCCAGTGCCCGGCGCATCTGCCGCAGCGTCGTGCGTTCGAGGGTCATCACGAAGGGCAAAATTTCTCCCGGCTTTTGTTTGAGCCGGTAACTCTGCATCAGGCTGCGCAGTTCCTCGTCGACATGACGCAGTTGCCAGATCTCGGAAATATTCACACCCATTCTGCCGAAGGTCTTGCCGATATCGCCGACGATGCCGGCGCGGTCTTTGACCACGAAGCGGACATAAAACGGCACATCGATCTCCTCTTCCCGTTGCAACTTAAGCGTTCCCGGCGGGATCAAACTCGGCGCGCCGCTAAGCTGGCGCGTACCGCGGGCCAACTCGCAGACATCGCCCAACACCGCCACGGCGGTGGGCCCGCCACCGGCGCCCGGACCGACCAGGACATAGTCGCAATCCCGCGCACCGCGTCCGCCGCTGCTGCTCTTACCGGCGAAGCAGATCGCGTTGGTCGCGCCATCGACGCTGGCGAGAAAGTTTTCGCCCGCGATTAACGCCGGCGCGACGAAAACTTGCACAGCCGAACCCCGCCGGCGCGCCACCGCCAATTGTTTGATCGTGCTGGCGCCGATACGTTGGGCATAGCGAAAATCCACCGCTTGGATTTCTTCGATCCCTTTGCGCCAAATCTTTCCCGGCACGATCTGCAAACCGAAGGCGACCATGCTAAGCAACAGCAATTTGGCTTCGGCGTCGCTGCCATTGACGTCGGAGGCCGGATTGGTTTCGGCGTAGCCTTTTTGCTGCGCCTCGCGCAACGCCTCGGCGTAGGGTTTCCCGCTCTTCTCCATCTGCGAGAGAATATAATTACAAGTGCCGTTGACGATGCCGAAGACCGCTTCGGGCTGCTCAACCGCGAAACTCTCACTGAGCGAGCGGATCACCGGGATACCGCCGCCGACGCAGGCTTCGAAGCGCAACTGTTGTCCGGAACTTTTTGCCGCCGCCCAAATCTCTTTGCCGTAACGGGCCAAGACAGCTTTGTCGGACGTCACCACCGACTTCCCGTTACCGAAGGCGCGCAGAATATAGTCGCGAAACCGCGGCAGTTGCGGCGCCGATTGAAATCCCAGAGCTTCAATGACGATGTCGACGCCCGGATGATCGAGCACTTCTTCCGGCCGGCTGGTGAACAGCGCTTTGCGCTTGCCGAACCACTTTTTACCCTTGGGACTCCGGGTGTAAATCTTGCGGATCTCTAGCTCGACGTCGTTACCAACCTGTCCCTTGAGATCATGGAACAGAATGTCCTGGATCGCCTCGCCGACCACCCCAGAGCCGAGCAGTCCGACACCGACCTTACGCCGACTATTTGCTGTTGCCATTTTAGTAGATTATGGATTCTTCAGCTTCTAGTGTAGATGATTTGCCAAATTCAAGGTGCAGTTTTCACCACGAAATGTTCATGAGCTTACGCTCGTCAACAGACTATGAAAGCGCATGGATTTCCCTGCACATGCTCCTGCCACCGGTTCGTCATTCCCGCGCACGCGGGAATCCAGGTTTGGTCTACGCCGAATTAGCCTGGATACCCGCTTTCGCGGGTATGACGGAAGCCTGCTGACCAATCGTTGCGTAGATCCTTCACGCACGAATATTTTCGACGGAGGTACGAAGGACACTAAGGTTCAGATAATTATCATTCCGAACTTCGTGATCTTAGCGTCCTTCGTGGTGAAAAGATCTCTAGGTAATATTTAATTCACCATTGCGCTCAATCGAGCAGTTTGCCCAGCGCCTTCTTGATCTTGCGCACCGCCTGCTTGGTGCGGTGCTCGTTTTCGATCAGGGCGAAGCGCACATGATCGTCGCCGTATTGGCCGAAGCCGATGCCCGGCGACACCGCCACCTGGGCTTCCTGGAGCAGGTATTTAGCGAACTCCACCGAGCCCATTTTTTTCGCCGGCTCGGGAATCTCGGCCCAGACAAACATGGTGCCCTTGGGCCGCGGGATATGCCAACCGGCGCGGTCGAGGCCGTCGAGCAGCGAGTCGCGGCGCTTTTGATACATCGAGCAAATCTCTTCGACGCAGTCCTGCGGCCCGTCCAGCGCCGCAATCGCGGCGATCTGAATCGGCTGAAAAATGCCGTAGTCGAGATAGCTTTTGATCCGCGCCAGCGCGTGAATGATCCCCGGGTTGCCGACGCAGAAGCCGACCCTCCAGCCCGGCATGTTGTAGCTTTTCGACAACGAGAAGAACTCCACGCCGACATCCTTGGCGCCAGCCGCCTGGAGAAAGCTCGGCGCCTGATAACCATCAAATGTCAGATCGGCATAGGCCAAATCATGGACGACGATGAAGCCATGCTCCTTGGCCGCTTTGACGATCTTTTCAAAAAAATCCAGCTCGACCACCTGCGTCGTCGGGTTATGCGGGAAGCTGATGATCAGCATTTTCGGCTTGGGCCAGGTCTGGCGGATCGCCTCTTCGAGATGGCCGAAGAATTCTTCGCTGGTGGTCAGCGGTAGACAGCGCAGATCGCCGCCGGCGAGCACCACCGCGTACTGATGAATCGGGTAGGTCGGGCTTGGACAGAGCACCACATCGCCGGGATCGATGGTCGCCCAGGCGAGATGGGACAACCCTTCTTTGGCGCCGATGGTGACGATCGCCTC
>JBGTCC010000186.1:0-2531 GCA_041749055.1 Thermodesulfobacteriota bacterium
CGGCAGCATGATGAAAAAGACAAAGGCGAACAGACTCACGGTGTTGATACCGTAAGGCAAAGCCGTGACATCTTCTCGCCCGCTCTCCCGCGCCAGCCGGCGCGCCTGCCATGCGTAGAAGAAATTGCCGACGAGAATTGAGAGCGCCGCTCCCGGCAGGATCTTGCCAAAAATATAGCTGTCCGGCAGCCGAATCAGCTCACGGCACAGGCCGACGATGAGAATGAGCTGAATCAGATTGTCGATCATCAGGCCGAAGAAACCGTCGAGATCTTTGCGGACAAACCAGGGTGGATTGGAAGAAGATTGAGCCATGAGCGAGGATTTTCCGCTGAAGTCTCGCCGACTCTAGCCGTCGATGCTCCGCTAAGTCAAATCGCTTGGATCAAACCCAACTTGAAACCCCGGAGCATGGACGATAATAGTGTAAAACAGATGTCGACCTTGTTGTTCAAAAATCTCGCGAATCTCGATTACCTCGCTGCCCTCCAATTGCAGGAGCGAATCATCGCACTCAAGCAGCAAGAATCACTTGTGGATATTCTCCTCTTTGTTGAACATCCTCATGTCTACACCCTCGGTCGCGGCGGCAAAGAAATGAACGTCCTAGCGGCTGGAGACGTCCCCGTGCACCGCACTAGCCGCGGCGGCGATGTGACCTATCACGGACCCGGTCAATTGGTGGTCTATCCGATCGTCGACCTGCGCTCGAAACTTCGCAAAGACGTGCACCGTTATGTGCGGAACCTGGAGCATTCCGCGATCCTAACCCTCGCCGACTTCGGCATCACGACGACCCGACGCCCGCCGCACACAGGGATTTGGATCGACGACAGAAAGATCGCCGCCATCGGCATCGCCGTGCGGCGTTGCATCGCCTATCACGGCCTCGCGCTCAACGTGAACACCGATTTAGCCTATTTCCAGCGCATCATTCCCTGCGGCCTTGCCTGGGCTGAAGTGACCTCGATGCAAAAGGAACTCGGCCTAGAACAGAGTCCGTGCAATGTCCGACAAAGGTTTCTCCGTCACTTCGCTGACATCTTCGGTTATCAAGATGTTATAGAAGAGGTAGAGCAATCCGGCGATTTGAACGGCTTGAACGCTTTGAACGCCTAATTCTTATGCCCCGCCGCCATCCCGACTGGATCAAAGTCAAAGCTCCAGGTAATCCCAACTACCTGAGGCTTAAAAAATTAATGCGTGAGAAGAGCCTGCACACCGTATGCGAGGAAGCACGCTGCCCGAACATCGGCGAGTGCTGGGGCAATAAGACAGCGACCTTTTTGATCCTCGGCGACACCTGCACGCGCGGCTGCCGCTTCTGCGCCATCGACAAAGGCAAACCGCTGGCGCTGGATCCCGAAGAACCGCGCAACGTCGGCCTCACCGTCAAAGATCTTGGCCTGGACCATATCGTGGTCACATCGGTCAATCGCGACGATCTCCCCGATGGCGGTGCCAATCATTTCGCCAAGACGGTTTTCTGGATCAAGAATTTGAACCCAGGAATCCGCGTCGAGTTGTTAATCCCCGACTTCGAGGGCAATCTCGATGCGCTCAAGACCGTGGTCAGTTCCGGCATTGAAATATTGAATCACAACATCGAAACCGTGCCGCGGCTGTACGGCAAAGTCCGGCCGGGTCACACCTATGAATGTTCGGTGAATATTTTAAAGGCCGCGAAAGAGTGGCAACCGGCCATGTTAACCAAAACAGGAATGATGCTCGGCGTCGGCGAGAGCAAAGATGAAGTGATGACGACTCTCGAAGAGTTACGCCGCAAAGATGTCGACATCATCACTCTCGGCCAATACTTGCAACCGTCGCCGAAACTACTCAAAGTCGAGCGCTATCTCCATCCCGATGAATTTGCCGAATTTAAGATTGCCGCCGACAAGCTCGGCTTTCGCCATGTCGAATCCGGCCCGTTGGTGCGAAGTTCTTATCACGCCTGGAGCCATGTGAATGAGTCGTCGAGGATATCGGATCGATGATGGATGATCACATCTTGCCATCCTCGAATTTCCATCGTTATCCTCGACCAATCTCGTTTAACCCTCAGCCATTCGCTTAGAAAGCCACCTCGCCGTGCGCAGAAGCCGCGCATCGCCGCCCCGCGGACCGACTAGCTGCACGCCAATAGGCAGGCCCTCGGCGCTCTGCAATAAAGGTAACGTGATACAGGGCATGCCGCACAGCGTCCACAAGGTGCAAAACGCAGGATCGCCGGTCGATGCAAGCCCCTTCGGCGCGGCGCTTGGCGCGGCGGGTGTGAGAATCGCATCGTAGCGTTGTTCGAAGAGCTCGACGAAGCTGTCATGCATCGGCGCGATCTGTTTGAGCGCCCGCTGGTAATCCACCGCGCGCACTTCACGGCCTCGTTCGATCTGCGCGCGCAGTTGCTCGGATAATAGCGCGCGGCTGTTTGCCCATTCTAGTTCGAAGTTATCGGCAACCTCGGCGCCCATGATCGTCTGATGCCATTGCCACGCTTCATCGGCCGACGGGAACAGCTCTACGTCTTCCAC
>JBGTCC010000187.1:0-6190 GCA_041749055.1 Thermodesulfobacteriota bacterium
ACGGCGATGCAAAAAGCCGTGCCGTTGCAACTGCGCGCGGTCGGCAATGTCGAAGCCTACACCACCGTTTCGATCAAGAGCCAAGTCACCGGGGTGCTTCAGAAAGCTCATTTTAAAGAAGGCCAGGACGTAAAATTCGGACAATTGCTTTTCACCGTCGACCCGCGCCCTCTCGAAGCGGCGCTCAAACAATCTGAGGCGGCCTTGGCGCGCGATAGCGCGCAGCTAAGGAATATGCGCGAGCAGCTTAAACGTTATGGCGAGTTGGTTGAGAAGCAATATGTTTCGCGCGAGCAATTCGATCAAATCAAAGCCAATGCGGATGCCGCGGAAGCGGTCGTCGATGCCGACAAAGCCGCCGTCGAAAACGCCAAAGTACAACTGAGCTACTGTTACATTTATTCACCCGTTACCGGTCGAGTCGGTAGCTTGTTAATCAATGAAGGCAACTTGATTCGGCTTAATGATGGAGCACCGCTGGTGGTGATCAACCAGGTCAATCCGATCAATGTCACCTTCGCGGTGCCTGAGAGTAACCTCGCCGATCTCAAACGCCATATGGCGACCGGCCAACTGCTGGTCGATGTCAATTTTGCTTCTGATGAAGGGCGCCCGGAACGAGGCAAACTCGAATTCGTCGATAACGCCGTCGACCGCGCCACCGGGACGGTTAAGTTGAAGGGCGTGTTTGCCAACGGCCAGCGGCGTTTATGGCCCGGCCAATTCGTCAATGTCGTGCTCACCTTGGCAACTGAGGCGGATGTTGTGGTGCTTCCTTCCGAAGCGGTACAAGTGGGTCCGGAAGGCCAACATGTGTTTGTCGTCAAAGCGGACCGGAGCGTGGAGGTGCGCGCGGTGACCATCGGCAGGACTAGCGAGGGCGAGGCGGTTATCACTAAAGGATTGGCAGCCGGCGAGCAGGTAGTGCGCGAAGGACAGTTTCTCCTCGGCGCCGGATCGCGGATTGAAATCAAAGACCCGACCAAAGTGGCCGACGAGGTTAAAGGTGAAGGCCGGCGCGGCCGCGGGAAGACTGACGGCAGCGGCAAAGGCGGTGTCAAGGCTGCCGAGGCGGCCAACGGCGAAGGTCGGCGCGAGCGCGCCACTGCCGAGGGTGGAATAAAAGAAGCCGGCAAATCCGGCGAAGAGTCCAAGGGCGAGGGCCGGCGCAGGCGCCGTGGCGAGGGTAAAGGCAAGAGCGAAGGCGAAGTGCGCGGCAAGGGCGAGTCGCGAGGTGAGTCATGAATATGTCCGAGCTGTTTATTCGCCGCCCAGTCACCACGACGCTGGTGATGGTCGGCATTTTGATTTTCGGGATCATGGGTTACAACGCCTTGCCGGTGAGCGATTTGCCCACGGTAGATTTCCCGACGATCACCGTGAACGCAACGTTGCCGGGGGCGAGCCCGGAAACGATGGCGTCGTCGGTGGCGACGCCGCTGGAGAAGCAATTCTCGTCCATCGCGGGTCTCGATTCGATTAATTCGTCGAGCACGTTAGGGCGCACACAGATCACTTTGCAGTTTAATTTGAGCCGCAACATCGACGCGGCGGCGCAGGACGTTCAGTCGATGATCGCCAGGGCGGCGCGCGATCTGCCCGCGAACATGCCGTCTCCGCCGTCCTATCGAAAGGTGAATCCAGCCAGTAATTCAGTATTTCTCTTAGCGCTCACCTCGGACACCCTGCCGCTGTCGACGGTCGATGAGTACGCGCAGTCGGTGCTCGCCCAGCGTATCTCGATGGTCAACGGCGTCGCTCAAGTCGATGTCTTCGGCTCGCAAAAATATGCCGTACGCATCCAGCTCGATCCCACCCAAATGGCCGCGCGCCAGGTCGGTATCGACGATGTCGTCAACGCCGTGCAGCGCGGCAGCGTCGATCTCCCGGTGGGCACCCTCGATGCGCCGAACCGTGCGTATACGTTGGTTTCGGATGCTCAGTTGACGAATGCGGCAGGTTATCAAGCGCTGGTCGTGACCTACCGCAACGGCGCGCCGGTGCGCATTCAAGACTTAGGTAAAGCGATTGACAGCGTCGAGAACAAACGCGTCGCCAGCTGGTACAACGGCAAGCGGGCGGTGATCCTGGGCGTCCAGCGCCAGCCCGGCGCCAACGTCGTCGAGGTGGTTGACGCGGTCAAAGCTCTGGTACCGACGTTGCGGACGCAGATTCCACAATCGATCAAGCTCGATATCTTTTTCGATCGCACGCAGGCGATTCGTGAGTCGGTCCACGACGTGCAACTGACCCTGATTGGCACCATCGTACTGGTCATCCTGGTGATTTTTGTATTTTTACGCAATGTCTCGGCGACGATCATTCCCAGTCTGGCGCTGCCGATGTCGATCATCGGCACCTTCGCGGTCATGTACTTGCTCGGCTACAGCATGAATAACCTGTCGCTGATGGCATTGACCCTGGCCGTTGGTTTCGTTGTCGACGATGCCATCGTCGTGCTGGAAAACATCGTCCGCCACATGGAACTGGGCGAGAAACCCTTTGACGCCGCGGTAAATGGGGCGAAGGAGATCGGTTTCACGATCGTTTCGATGACGATCTCTCTGGTCGCGGCTTTTATCCCGGTGCTGTTCATGAGCGGTATGCTGGGCCGGCTGTTGCGCGAGTTCGCCGTGACGATCTGCGTGTCGATACTCGTCTCCGGGTTTATTTCACTCAGCCTGACGCCGATGCTGTGCAGCCGTTATTTGCGGCCGCCCCATGAGACGAAACATGGCCGGCTCTATCTCGCCTTGGGACGCTTTCTCGACGGTATGAATTGGCTTTATGAAGTGTCGCTCAAGTGGGTCATGAAACATCATGTGACGACCATGGTCGGTTCGGTCTTAGTGTTGATCGCGACCATTTATATGTTCGGCCTGGTGCCCAAAGGTTTCATCCCGAGCGAAGACATCGGTCAAATTATCGTTAACACCGAAGGCGCTCAAGGCGTCTCTTTTGAACAGATGGTGCAGTACCAACAACAGATCGCCGCCTTGGTCGGCAAGGACGGCAATGTCGAGTCCTATTTCTCCAGCGTCGGTATCGGCGGCGGCACTTTGACCGGCAATACCGGCCGGGTGTTTATGAAGCTTAAGGACCGCTCTGAACGGCCCAAATCGGCATGTACCGAGGGGACGTTCGGCAAAACTTGCCGGTCGCTTTCCGCGGACGAAATCATCCGCGAGATGCGCCCGAAATTGAGCCGGGTGCCGGGCATTCGCGTGTCCCTGCAAAACCCGCCGGTGGTACGGATCGGCGGCCGGATTAGCCGCAGTCTTTATCAATTTACCTTGCAAGGCACCGATTCTAACGAGCTCTACAAGCACGCCTATCTATTTGAAGAGCGCATGCGCGCATTGCCAGATCTGCGCGATGTCGGCAGCGACTTGCAGCTAAAAAATCCCCAACTCTCGGTAGTGATGGATCGTGAAAAAGCTGCGACCATGGGCGTCAGCGCGCAAGGGATCTCGCCACGGATGGTCGAAGAAGCGTTTTGGAACGCCTATTCATCGCGCCGGATCACTACCATCAACACGCCCACCAACCAATACGATGTGGTCCTGGAGCTCGATCCCAAGTTCCAGAACGATCCGTCGGCGCTGTCGATGCTTTACATCCGCTCGGGCACTGGCCAGCAGGGGGTGGCGCAGCCGATGATCCCGCTGGGCTCCATCGCCAACATCAAATATTCCGCCGGTCCGATGTCGGTGAATCATTCAGGGCAGCTGCCGTCGGTGACCCTCTCTTTCAATTTGCGAGAAGGCGTCGCCTTGGGCGATGTCGTGAACACGGTCAACAAACTCGCCCGGGATAGCTTGCCGGGTTCAATCACGACCAATTTCCAAGGCACCGCCCAGGAATTTCAATCATCGATCAACAGCTTGTGGATGCTGCTGGCCCTGGCGGTCTTCGTCGTCTATCTGGTGCTCGGCATTCTCTACGAAAGTTTCATTCACCCGCTGACGATTCTCTCCGGTCTGCCTTCTGCGGGATTGGGCGCCCTAGCTGCCCTATGGATGTGGAACATGGATTTGAGCATTTATGCTTTCGTCGGTCTGATCATGCTCATTGGCATCGTCAAGAAGAACGCCATCATGATGATCGACTTTGCTCTCGACGCCCAGCGTAACGAAGGCAAACCGCCGGCCCAGGCGATCTACCAAGGCGCCCTGGTGCGCTTTCGGCCGATCATGATGACCACCATGGCGGCGATCGTCGGTGCCATTCCAATTGCCGTGGGCTGGGGCGCCGGTGCTGAGGCGCGCCAACCCTTGGGTATCGCCATTGTCGGTGGTCTGGTCATTTCCCAGCTCCTAACCCTGTACATCACTCCGGTGGTTTATCTCTATATGGAGAAAATTCTGGAATTGGTTACCGGATTGCCGGCGCGAGTGCGCGGCAAATCGCGCGCTCTTCCGGCTGCCGGCGGTACAGAATTGGCGCCGAATCTCAGCGTCGATAATCCGCCGGCGCACAAAACTTCTTGAGTGCGCTGCTGGGCTAATTGTGCACGCTGATGACAGTCACAGGCCATCGTCTGGCAACAGACGGTGGCCTTTTGGCGTATGCTGTAGTCGTGCTTCTTGCTCCTAAGCCAAATATATCTCGCTGCCGGATCGCCATGCTTCCGTCTGGCTTTGCGCGGGATCACCGATGAAACCGCCAAGTTGGCCCATTCTCGTTATCTCTGGCGCTGTGGCGCTGCTGGCTCTCGGGTTATTTGCCATCGGCCTTTGGCCTTGGCAACGGTTTACCCGCGCCGAGGAATTTGTCGTTGCCATTGCCGAGGTGAGGCAAGAATCTCGACCAGTGGTATTGCGCCTTAGCGGCGAACTTCAGCCGAGCGCTGAAGTTGATGTCTTTTCGCGGCTGGCCGGCAGGTTGACCGAGGTAAAATTTAAAACCGGCGATAGCGTAACTGCCGGTGCCGTAGTGGCATCGGTATACTCGGGAGAGCTGAGCGAGCGAACCCGAGTGGTCGAAGCCGAGCTCAACGCGTCCAGAACGCAGCTCCAGGAAAGAGAACAGCAGGCTGCGGCGGCGGATAAACAGTTGGCCCACAATAAAGAGCTTTATCGCCGGGACTTGATCGCCCGGCGCGATGTCGAACAGGCTGAAATCCACGCCGCTACGGCGCGGGCGCAGCTTGAGCTGGCGCGCGCCCAAATTGCCCAAGAGGAAGCGATGTTGAGCCAGGCGCGCAAGCTGCAACAACTGGCGCGTATCGTCGCGCCGGTGAGCGGCGTGGTCGCCGGGGCCTTGCCGGTGGGCGCCCCCGTCAATGAGGCGCGCGCGATTCTTGCCATTGCACAAATCGATAGGTTGAAGCTGGTGGGCGCAGTGCCGGTGCGATTCAAGGATCTCATTCGCGATGGCATGACCGCGCAAGTTTCCCTCCGGGACGGGGCCGGCGGCGCGCGCGCCGGGGAAGTGGCGCGCCTAGACGGCACCGCCGTCGCCGAGGAGATTCAGCTGGAAATCACCGTCGACAATCGCGATCGCGTCCTGGCCATCGGTACCGCCGTCGAGGTTGCTTTAACTCTGGCGCATCAAGAGCCGGTATTGACGATTCCCCGGTCGGCGCTGCAATCGCTGGCCGACCAGCACTCTGTCTATCTATTCATCGACGGTCGTGCCGCGCGGCGCGCGGTGAAACTCGCCGACGAAAGCGCCGATCCAGTGGCGATTCGTGAAGGATTGAATGCCGGGGATAGAGTGATTGCCGAGCGGCTGAGCGAAATCACAGAAGGTGCGCGGGTGCGCCCGGCGATAACTGCGAGATGATCGTCATGGTCGATGGCGCCGGGGAGTTACGATGGAATGGGTTCCTCGCCGGTGGTTACCAGTTGAACGGATTGAGAATCTTGCTCGCCTTCTCGAGATCTTGCTGAATCTGTCCGAATGCGCTCGGAGCCGCATCATCTTGCCCAGACCCGGGAGTTCTCGCAGCGGCTGGCTTTTGGCCCGGCACTGGGGGTTGCGCCTGTACCGGTCCCTTCACCAGCAATCTGGAGGAGCTTTCTTGCTTGGGCTCGCTAACCGGAGAGGGAGCACTGCTTGGTACCGGTTCAGCGCTGGCCCGCGGTTGGGTTTCGCTCGGGGTCAAATACAACGGCCCTTTTTCCAGGGCGAGCTTGGGTTCCAATTCGACGGTCTTGGATTGTGGTTTGGCAACCGTGGCTTCCTT
>JBGTCC010000188.1:0-3396 GCA_041749055.1 Thermodesulfobacteriota bacterium
TCGCAGCCATATTCGGGGTTGCCGAGAAAAACCATCTGCTCCCATTTGATCATGCCCAAGGTGTTGTTCTTGATGACTACGACTTTGATCGGCAGGCGATATTTTACCGCTGTGACAAACTCGGCCATCAGCATGGAAAAACCGCCGTCACCGACGAAGGCGATAGATTGCCGCTCGGGATAAGCGATCTGCGCCGCGATGGCGTAAGGCAGACCGTTAGCCATACTCGCCAGGTTACCCGACAGCGAATACATCTGCCCGCGCCGGGCGCGGATCTGGCGGGCAAACCATGTCGCCACCGTCCCCGAATCGCAGGAGACGATGGCGTTATCGGCGAGCCGCTTGCCGAGCTCCCAGGCGACCACCTGCGGTTTCATCGGCCGGTCAGCGCGGCTGGCGCGCTCCTCCATCAGTTTCCGCCAATCCTCCATGCCGGCGCGCGCCTTTTCCAGGAAGCTGCGATCTTCTTGGCGCTGCAAGCCATCGCGCAACGCGCGCAACGTGCGCCGACTGTCGCCGACTAAGCCGACCTCCACCGGATAACGAAGCCCGATGCGCGCCGGGTCAAGATCGATCTGCACCGCGCGCGCCTGACCTCGATCAAATCGTGAAAATGATGACCGGTGATCGCCAGCACCGGCTGGCCGTCGAGCTTGGCATCATAAAGGCCGTTCAACAGATGAATGCCGCCTGGGCCGGAAGTCGCCAAGCAGACCCCGAGTTTGCCGGTGTACTTGGCATAAGCGCAGGCCATAAACGCCGCCGATTCCTCGTGGCGCACCTGAATGAAACGGATCTTATCTTGGCGTTTGCGCAGAGCCTCCATGATGCCGTTGATACCATCGCCGGGAAGTCCGAAAATAACTTCCACGCCCCAATCGGAAATCGTATCGAGCAGAATATCAGCTGCGGTGTTGGCCATCGTCTATCCTCGTTCCCCCGCGGGCAGTTCAAGTTTAAGTATCAAGCGACTTACTCTGTCTCTGTGTTTTGCCTTCTGCACTTCACTGGATCGCCCGCGGCAGCGCCGCTTCACAGCTTGGCCCTGCCGGTCTCTCCGTTTGATGCCGGGAATGAACCTCGCAGCGATTAAATTTTATGACGTCGCCCAATCGCGAAGCGGTAGATCATCAATAGGATGATTGCACCGATCACGGCCATGACGAATCCTACCGGATCGTCTTCTCGGTATAGTCCGAACGAGCGACCGAGGAATCCACCGAGCAACGCGCCGGCGATACCGAGCAAAATCGTGATCACGAAGCCGCCGGGATCTCGGCCCGGCATCAGCAGTTTGCCCATGACACCGACGACCAGCCCGAAAAAAATCCAACCGATAATCGCCATATCCAGCCCTCCTTTTAGGATTATAATTATGCCGCGAATTTAATTTGCCGCGCGCGGAGATTACGCCACCCGGCGCGTATCTCGCTGCGGCCGGGCCGCTTTAGGCTTCTCTTCGCTCCCGTGGACGTAGACCAACTCGCCGCCGAGCCAGCCGGCGGCCGCCAGCAGAAGCACCGCGACCACCGATAACCCCACCGGCCAGCCGCCGGCTCCGTTCCCTGCCCAACGAATCCACAGATTGATGGCATAGAGCGTGACGACAATGAGATTGAGAGTCATGTGGGCGGTAGCGGTGCGCTTGGCTGCGCCCGGGCTCATGCTGAAATAGTCGATTAAGCCGGGCACCGCCGCGGCCAGTGCGCCGATCCAGCCGCCCGCCATGGTTTAGAACGCCATGTCACGCCACAAAGGAGTAGCGGGTCCGAAGAGAAAAACCAGATCGCACACCAGCGAAAAAATCCACAGCCCGATGGGAAACACAATCAGCATCGGGTGGATCGGATGTTTGGCAATTGTCGCCGCCATAAAGTTTTTCTCCTTTTTTAGATTTTCACGCAGCTAACATTCCTGTTCGTAACTCTCCGGACATCGCACCAGCGTCAATGGGAGATTTTTCAAGTGGGGCAAAATCCAATCGGCAATTTCTGCATAATAGAGCGCCAACTCGCGCTTGGTGATCACTTGTTCGGGGTAAAGCACGCGTTCCGGATGAGTAAGGCGGATGCCCGCGATCGTGTCGTCACTGACATCGCCAAGCGCGTTCGGTTGCGAGGTCACGAGCTCCGTCGAAGCCGGCTCTTCGCAAAAAATTTCTTCGGCCGCGTTATGCTCGCGCAATCCGGCAAAGGCCGGATGAAAATCCCGTTTACGGCGGTAGCTATCGAGTGCCATCATGATCTCAGTCTTGTCAGCCGGCTTTGCGCCGGCGCGCCGGCTGCTGCGCTCGCTCGACGCTGCGCTTCAGCAGCTCGGTGATATCGACCACCTTGCTCGTTTTTGGCGCTGCCGGGCGGGGCTGTTCTTCAATCGTCTTGGTTTTACCGTTTTTAATTTTCGCGTTGATGAGCTTCATCAGGTCGTCATAATACTGTTCGCGAAACTGCTCGGGACGCCAACGTTCCTCGAGGCTTTCGACCAGCTCCTTGGCCATGGTAATCTCGCGGTCGGTAATCTTCAGTTGCTTGAGGTCCTTGCCGGGCACGTCGAGGGCTCGATCACGGCGCAGCTCATGCGCGAAGCGCAAAAGATTCACGACCAAAACATCGCCATGGACGAGCACGGCGACGAGATATTCACGCGAACGCAACACCATCCGAGCGACTCCGGCCCTGCCCGTGCGGCGCATCGCCTCGCGCAAAAGCGCGTAACCTTTTTCACCGTATTTCAACGGCGCGAGATAGTAGGGTTGCTCGAAATAGACCGGGCTGATTTCCGCAGCATCGACAAACTCGGTGATGGCGATGGTTTGGCTCGCCTCGACATTGGCGCGCTCGAAATCCGCATCGGTGAGCACGACATATTCATTTTTTTCGTATTCATAACCCTTGACGATTTCGTCCCAGGGCACTTCCTTGCCGCTTTTTTCGTTGACCCGCCGATAGCGCACCGGCGCCAGATCGCGGCGGTCGAGGAGCCGAAAGCTCAATTTCTGTTTGGTTTCCGCGGAATAAAGCGCCACCGGAATATTGACCAGGCCGAAACCAATGATTCCTTTCCAAATCGAACGTGATGATGGTTTTTCATCGCTTTTGACAGGTTTTCTTTTTCGAGAAGCTTTAGCCATAGGCTTTTTACCGCCTGCAAATTGCCGCGCTATTCGTGGAATTCAACCGCAAAGGCTATACCAGCAAAGCATGTACCAAAGCGACGCCTGATAACTTAGCTAAATCGATTCTTCAGCCAGCGGCGCTGTTGCAGTCTTCGTATCTCGGTTGATGCGTCTCGCAGCTCGTCACTAGTGCGAAGAGCCTGTCCCGGGTGGGCGACACCAGCAAAGCTTAGTGTATCAGGCTTGCAACATCGCCCCTTGTAGATTCGTCATCAGTCCGA